>DASUTR010000825.1:0-3007 GCA_036374535.1 Polyangiaceae bacterium | reverse complement strand
GGAGGCACGACGGCTCCCGCGACGTTCACCGTGAAGTCGGAGCTCGCGAGCGACGTCATGGCGAGCGCGCCGACGACGGTCGGCATCGTCACCTGGTCGGTCGACAAGCAGAACCTCACCTCGGCCTTCATCGACTTCGGGCTCACCACCGAATACGGCATGCGCGCACCGGTGGACCTCGCCGAGATGAGTTACCGCACGCTGCTTCTCGGGATGAAGCCTGCGAGCACGTATCATTTCCGCGTCACGGCGACCGCGGGCTCCACGAACTACGTGAGCGAGGACTACACGATTCAAACGGGAGCCGCGACGACCGCCGTCCAGATTTCCGGCTTCCGCGAGATGAACGCCGCCGGGCGCAAGCGCGGCTTCATCGTCACGTCGTACTGGCGCGGCACGGGCAACGCGGTGCCGTTCATCCTCGACGCCGACGGCGCCATCGTCTGGTGGGCGACGCAGGGGCCGAGCGGCGGCATCGCGCGCGCTGCGATGTCGGCGGACGGCAAGAACATGTGGCTCATCAGCGCCAACAACCAGGGCGGCCCGCTCATGCGCGTGCGGATGGACGGCCTCGAACGGCAGACTTATTCGAACGCCGTCGGCTCGCACGACATCACGCCCGTGACGGGCGCCACCATGGCGTTCCTCGAGTACGGCGAGAGCGACTGCGACAGCATCTACGAGATCGATCCGACCGGCATGCCGCGCGAGGTCTGGGAATCCCAAGGCGTCGTCACGTCGGGCGGCTGTCACGGCAACGCGCTCCGCTACTCGCAAGCCGAAAACGTCTACACCTTCTCCGACGTGCGGCAGGACATCTTCGTCGTGAGCCGTGCCGGAGCTCTCCAGTGGCGCCTTTCGGAGCGAACCATGGGTGGCAACATGGCCTGGGGCGGCACGAGCCACGGCCACCACCTGCTCGACGCGAGCATCCTCGTGTTCGCGAACGTCGGCGGCGGCGCGATGGCTTCCGATGTCATCGAGTACAACCTGATGGGCCAACAGATCCAGCGCTACACGGGCGGCGGGTTCTCGCAGAACCTCGGGGACGTGCAACGCCTGCCCGGCGGCAACACCCTCGTCACGTTCTCGAACGACGGTTTGATTCAAGAGCTCGACGGGCAGCGCAGCGTCGTGCTCGAGGTCGACGGCGGCTCGTCGTCGTTCGGCTACGCCCTCTGGCGGGAGTCGCTGTACGGCCCGCCGCCGGACATCTCGATGTAGCGCGGCCCGCCGGGCCGATCACGGCGCGTGGAATCGGCCGTCCGACGGCGGGATCAGCTCGGCGCCGCGTGCACAGGCGACCTCGCCGCGGAGCTCGGTCTTGCCGACGCGCAGCGGCACGAACACGACGCGCCGGTCGGACGCGTAGCGTTCCGGCGAACGACACGATTCGGGCGCCTCGGAGCTCGCGCACGCCGGGTCCGCGGGGCAGCGCGCGCCGTATCCTGCGCCGCGCAGGCGCGCGCGAGCCACGCCCGCTGCGACGAGCGCCTCGACGACCGCTCCGGCGCGTCCCTGCGTGAGCACGACGTTGCTCGCGTCCTCGCCCCGTTCGTCGGCGTGCCCCTGCACCTGAACGAGCGCGATCTCGGGATGCGCGTTCAGCGCGGTTGCTATGGCGCCGACCGTCGCGAGCGAGCCTTCGGCGATCACCGTGCTCTTCGTTTCGAAGGTGATCGAGCGGGCGAGCACGTCGCGCACGGACGCATCGAGCGAGAGCTCCTTCGCCGTCGCCGGCTCGGCCTGCGCCGCGGCACCCGCGGGCGCGGCGCTCGGCTCCGCCGTTCCGGAAGCGGCGGCGGGCGCGGCGGGCGCCGTACTCGGGGACGCCAGCGTGGAAGCGGGCGTCGCTGCGGGCTGCGCGGCCGGCGCTTCCCGTTCACCCGAGAAGATCGCGGTGACCAGCGTGAGCACGCCGGAAACGGCGACGGCGGCGTGCATCAAGATGAGAGAGGTCCGGTGTCGCTTCTTTCTGAGGTGAAAGAGCAGGTTGACCGCTCCGAGCAAGATCGTGACGATGAAGAGGTAGAGCGCCTGACGCGCCAGGCGAAAATCCGGGTCCTCTACGACGACGAGCAGCACGAACAAGAAGCCCGTCGCGCCGCCGAGGCCGTGAATCAGCGCCACGGCCGCCGGCATCTTCCCGCGCGTGAAATGTCGGAACGCGAGAAAAATGCCGGCCGAGGCGGCGGCGGCGAACGCACACAATGCGGCGATCAACATGTCGGCGGACCTCCTCTGTCGTCATTCGAGCGGGGTTCGGAACGTCCGGCTTGCATGCCGGAATCACCCTCATTTCGACGCGGGCTGTTGCGGGGTGGGTGGATTCGGAGCCGGAGACCTCGCCGTCGGCGCCCGCGCGAGCAGCAAGCCGAGCGCGCTGCCCACGAGCAAGAGCATCGCCGCGGCCAGAATGCCTCGCATGCGGCGGTGCTCGATCTCTTCGTTCGTCGGCCCGACGACGCCCGATTCGGGCGGCGGAGGAACCGTCGTGATTTGCTCGGCGGTGATCGGCGTCGGGCCGCTCGACGGCGCAAGCGAGCTCGCGCGCGGCCGCGACTGCGAGTGGCTCGGCTCGCGGTGCTGCTCCGGCGCCTGGCGAATGAGCGCGCGGCGCTCGGCGAGCCCCGCTTCGAAGGTGCTCTCCACGTACGCGCCGACGGCGCGCATCGTCGTCCCTTCGATGACGAGGTTCTCGAGCGCCTCCGCGAACTCGGCCGCGGTTTGGTAGCGCGTCTCCGGATTGCGCTGTAGCGCCTTCATCACGACGGCGTCGAGGCCCGGCGGGAGCGCGCGATTCACGCGTGAAGGCTGCGGAATGACACCCGAGAGCACGGCGCTCATCGTCGATGCGTCGTCCTTGCGCCGGAACAGAGGCCGTCCCGTGAGCGCTTCCCAGAGCACGGTGCCCGCCGAGAACACGTCCATTCGACGCGTCACCGGCTGGCTCTTCGCCTGCTCCGGCGAAAGGTACGAAAACTTACCCTTGATGCGCCCCTCTTGG
>DASUTR010000824.1:0-9166 GCA_036374535.1 Polyangiaceae bacterium | reverse complement strand
GACGCTCGCGTTCGGGGTCGCCGGCGCCGCGCTCGGCATCGCGAGCCGACGCTTTCCGCGCCTTGCGCGGTTCTTTGCGTTGTTCGTGGCGTGCGCGCTCCTGGCTTGGCTCGATACGCTACCCGATCGCGGAAAATCGTGGTTGCGCTTCAGCATCGATCTGGCGCTGCTCGGCGCTTCGGGCGCCGCCCTCGAAGGGTCTTGGAAAAACTCGCTGCCGGCGCGCACGTCGTTCGCGCTGCTCGCGGCCGTCGTGCTCGCCGTGCCGTTCGGCGTGCTCGTACGGCCGGTGCGCGGCGTCGTCTACGAGTACGCCTCGCACGCGCGTCCCCTCGTCAGGTGGGCGTCCGAGCTCGGCCGCCGCCACCCCGAGCTCGGAAACGTTCCCTGCGACGGCGCGCGCCGTCCGCCGCTCGCGCACCGAGCACCGTCGCCGCTGTCTGCGGGCGCGCGCGGAGCGGACGTGCTGTTCGTCTCGCTCGACGCGATGCGCTGGGATCACGCCGATAGCGTCCCTTCGCTTTGGCGTGAGCTCGGGCCCCACGTCACGTTCACGCGTGCGGTGAGCCCGGCTCCCCGCACCGAGCATGCCTGCGCGGCGCTGCTTCGCGGAGTTCCCTCGCGGCAGGTGCCGAACCGCGAAAGCGCGCGGGCGCTGCCGACCATTGCCGAGATTCTCGCCAAACACGGCTATCGCACCGTCCAGGTGCCCACCCATCGCTACTTCGGTCCCGGGCGTTGGCCGAACGCGGGCTTCGAGCTCGCGCTCACTCCGGAGTTTCCCGAGACCAAGCGCCGTCGCATCGTTCCCGCCGATTCGGCGCTGAACGAGGCGCTCGATATCGCGCGGACGACGCCGAAGCCGCTGCTCCTCTGGGTTCACTTGATGGAGGGTCACGAGCCGTATCGCTGGCGGGGCGGGCAGGGCCCGGCCTCGCCCGAGGCGCAGCGCCGCGCGTTCCGCGATATCGACGCGCGCGTCGCGAGGTTCGTACGCGAGTATCGCGCGCTTCGTGCGGAGCGGCCGATCGTGATCGCCGTTTTCGGAGACCACGGCGAAGAGTTCGGCGAACACGGCGGGCACTTCCACTCGACACGCGTCTACGCCGAGCAGGTGCGCGTCGCGTTTGCGCTCGCCGCTCCGGGCCTTCCGGCGTCGAGGGTCGACGCGCCCGTGTCGCTCGCCTCACTCCCGGCCACCCTGCTCGACTTGCTCGACCTACCCCTGCAAGCGACCTTCACGGAGCCGAGTCTGCTCGGTTGCATCGCAGCGCGCGGCCGCTGTCCGACCGTCGCCGTGAGCCAAATGATCGTGTTCGGACGCTGGATCGGCTACACCTTCGAACGTCATCGCTTGGTCGTGGATCCCGAGCACGACATCGAGCGCGTCTACGACAGCACGAGTGATCCCCTCGAAAAGCACGACCTAGCACCGGCGGAGCCGGCGCTGCTCGACGCCCTCCGAGACCGAGCGCGTGCGTTCGACCACGCGAACTGCGTCGCGCTCGAGCCCGGCTGACGAGGCCGAGCTCCTTCGCCCGTGCACAAGCGCTGCGTCGTCAGCGAAAATCGTCGCGGATCATCCCGGCGACCTTGCGTCCCTGATGGATCGCGGCGCTGATCGTTCGATCTTCGGGATAGAACTGGGTCGAATCGGTCACGTACATGCCCTTCACGGGGGTGCGGTGGTCGGGCATGTACTTCAAGAAACCGGTTTCGAAGATGGGCTGCGCGTACGGATTTCTGTACACGTGCCACTCCTTGATCCAGCTCTCGTCGAAGCGCGGGTTCACGAGCTTCAACATCGGTACGTACTCGCGAAAGAGATCTTCGTCCGAGGTGGTGTAGCGCGGCGCGCTCGTGGGCAGATAGAACGGGATGTAAATCAGGTTCAGGCCGCGCCTGCGTAGATTTCGGTTGAGCTCCGTCTGCTCGATGATGCCGTTGAAGCTGATGCGCGGGTCGTTGACGTTCGTCCAGAACGTTTCCGAGAAGGCCTGCTTCAGGCTCATCAGCATGCAAACGACGCCCAGATAGCGCACGTGTCGCACGCGTTCGAAGTAGGGCTCGTTGCGATCCGGAACGAGCCGCGCGAGCGACGGCAGGGCGGCCGTCGAGACCACGGCGTCGCAGGGAAACACCTGATCTCCCGCGCGCACTTCGACGACCTTGTCGTCGCGGATGACGAGCGGAGCGGCCTTGATCGACGTGCGAACGTCCGCGTTCGGTTGCGCGCGCAGCCACGCGACGAGCGGATCGACCAGCGTCGCCGTGCCGTATTCGAGGCAGCCGTAGAGGTCCGGTTCGAGCACGGACGCGCGGGAATTGGCGACGCGCCAGATGCGATGCCACATCCACGCCGCCGAGATCCTGTCCGTCTCGTCCCCGAACTTGACCTGCAGGAGCGGCCGCCAGATGACGTCGTAGGCCTTCTCACCGAGGTTGTCGATGAGCCATTGCTTCGCGGGGATTCGATCGAGGTGCCGCCACTCTTTTCGGTACTTCGAGCGGAGCACGTGGAGACCGAAGCGGACGCGGCCGGACCAGGGCACGACGCTGAATCGCAGGAGATCGAACGGCGTCCCGAAGCCGAAGCGTTCGCCCCGATAGTAGAAGTTCGTGCGCGCGCCCTGCCAAAACACCTTGTCCGAGAGGTTGAACTCGCCGACGAGCTTCAAGAGGTCGTCGTCGGACTTGCAGATGAAATGATAGAAACGCTCGACGGGGCTCCCCTCGATTCGCGTCGAGCTGGCGAGGCCGCCGAAGTCCGGGGCACCTTCGAGCAGCGTGACGTGAAAGCCGGACCGGACGAGATCGTAGCTTGCTGCCAGTCCGGAAAGCCCACCACCGATGACGACGACCCTGCGCTGACCCATGTGAGAAGCTCGAAAGTGAAGCGTCACCCGCGTACCACGACGCTCCTCCCACCACCACCGAACGGGCGGCGATGCAAGGCAGCCGGCCTTGCGGCCGGTAGCGGGGTGAGTTCGAGCCGAAGCATCGAACTCTGCTATTGAGAGGCCCCCTTTCGGGGGGCGGGTTTCGAATCGCTCCGATCGCAATCGAAGCCGGCGGCGCGCGAGGAATGACCGGTGCAAGAGTCGGCGAAGAAAAAGAAGATCATCGTAACGGGCGCCGCGGGGCTCGTCGGGCAAAACCTCGTCACGCTGCTCGTGAAACACGACGACTACGAGCTCATCGCGATCGACCGCCACCGTCACAATCTGGCCCTGCTCGCGCGGCTTCACCCCGGAGTTCGCATCGTCGAGGCCGATCTCGCGGAGCCGGGCGACTGGGAACGAACGTTCGAGGGCAGCGACGTCGTCGTCCAGTTGCACGCTCAGGTGACGGCGAAGACCTGGGAACCCTTCGAGCGCAACAACATCGTGGCGACCGAACGCGTGCTCGGCGCCATGAAGACGGCGGGCGTGCCGTACCTCGTTCACGTAAGCTCGTCGGTCGTGGTTTCGGTCGCGGACGACGGCTACACGCGCTCGAAGAAAGCGCAAGAAAAGCTCGTTCGCGAGTCGGGCCTCGCGCACTGCGTTCTCCGTCCGACGCTCATGTACGGCTGGTTCGATCCGAAACACCTCGGCTGGCTTGCACGCTTCATGCGCAAGGTCCCGGTATTTCCCATCCCCGGTGACGGCCGCTACATGCGACAGCCGCTGTATGCGCTCGATTTCTCGCGAGTCATCGAGGTCTGCATCGAGCGACGGCCGCGCGGCGACGTCTACGACCTCGTGGGCGTCGAGCGCATCGACTACGTCGACATTCTCCGCGCCATCCGTCGAATTCAGCGCTCGCGGACGCCGTTCGTCCACGTTCCGGTGCCGATCTTCAAGGCGCTCTTGCGCATCTACGCCCTCGGCAGCAAGAAGCCGCCGTTCACCGCCGATCAGCTCACCGCGCTTTCGGCCGGCGACGATTTTTCGGGAGTCGACCTGTTCGAGACGTTCGGCGTTCGTCCCACTCCGTTCGAGCAGGGGATGACGGAGACGCTGACGCATCCCCGATACGCTTCGGTCGTCCTGCAAAGTACGTCCGAAAAATAGCCTTCCCATGCGCGAATCGAACCACGCTTCGCGACAGCCTCGCTTCCGCGTCAACGCCATCGCGCGCGAGTTTCTTTCGTTGAAGTTCGTGCAGTTTCTGTTCGCGGGCGGCGTGGCGGCGCTCGCCAACATCACGGCTCGCTACGCGCTGTCGTCCGTCTTTTCCTATCCCGTGAGCATCGTCTGCGCGTACATGGTCGGCATGACGGTCGCTTACGGCTTGAACCGCAAGATCGTCTTCGGTCGCGGAGATTCGTCGCTCACGTCCGAGCTCGCTTGGTTCGTATTGGTCAACGGTGCCGGCGTGTTGCAAACGCTGGTCGTGAGCTTGGTGCTTTCACGACTGCTCGACGAGCTTTCGCAGGGCAAGCTCCCGTCGAGGACCATCGCGCACGTCGTCGGCGTCGCGGTCCCCGCCTTCACGAGCTTCTTGGGTCACAAGTACCTGACCTTCCGCAAAGAGCGCGGCTGATGGAGCGCGCCGGCGGACTCGTCGCGCACGCTCGAATGCTCGCCCTCGTGTTGGTCGCTTATGCGGCGGGTATCGCGGTGTTTCATCCTTTCGCGAACGTCGTCTACGGCGGCGACGACTGGGCATACGCCTGGTCCGTCAAGCACCTGGTCGAGACGGGCGAGCTCCGCGCCTCCTCGTGGGTGACCGCCGCCGCCGTGCCCCAAACGCTGTGGGGGAGCCTGTTCGTCGCGGCGTTCGGCGCCAGCCCCCGAACGTTCAACGTCGCGACGCTCGTCGCGTCGCTGTTCGGCCTGGCGTTGCTCTACGGGCTTTGCCTGCGCTCGCGCCTCGCACCGAAGTCGGCTGCGCTGCTCACCGCGTTCGTGGCGGTCACTCCGCACTATTCGGCGTACGCGAACTCGTTCATGTCGGACATGTACTACGCCGTCCTGCTCATCGCGGCGCTCTTCTTTTTCGCGGCTTCGCTCGAGCGGAAGAGCCTGATGCTCGCCGCGCTCGGCGGGTCGTTCGCCGCCTGTGCGTTTCTCAATCGCCAGATTGGCGTCGCCATTCCGCTCGCGTTCGGCGCCGCGCTCGCGCTGGGTTTCGCTCGGCGCCGCGCGAGCTTCGGTTTCACGGTCGCGCTGCTCGCCTCCGCCGTCGCCCTGCCCGTCTTGATCCTCGCTCTCTACCGAATCGAGCCCGACTGGTTCGGCGGCCGCACGATCGCGCAGGAATGGAACTTCTCGCGCCTCGGCCGGCGCCTGGGCGAAGTAACGCTCACCCTCGCGAACGTGCATTCGACGCTGCTCTACGTCGCGGTCCTCACCCTGCCGTTTTCCTTCGTGTGGCTCTACGCGGCCCGCGCGGCGGCGCTCGCGGTGTTCGAGCGCCGCCGCGTGCTCACGCTCGTGCTCACGGGGGCCTCGCTGGCGGTCACGCTGCTGCGTCTCGTCTCCGGCGACTCGCTCCGCGTTCGTGGTGAGTTCCTCCAGGCCGGCGCCTACGGAGCCGCGCCACTCGAGTTCGAAGGGACGATCTGGCGCGTTCTCTGCTGCGCCGCGAGCGTGACCGCGCCCTTCTTGCTCGTTGCGCTGGCCGAGCGAGTGCTCTCGCTATGGCGAAACGCCGCGAACGAGCTCGAGCTCGCGCTGTTTCTGGCGTTCTGCTTCGCCTTTCACGTTTTTCTTACGTCCACCTTCGTCACCTACTTCAACAACTACTTTCTCCCGCTGCTGCCGCTCGCCGCGTTGCTCGTCGCGCTCAGCCTCGAGCCGGGCGCCGGCTTCTCGCGTGTCGTTGCGCCGGTCGCGTTCGCGCTCGCCGTTCTCGGCGCGGGCGTCGTGAACGACGCTCATTTCCGCAAAATCGAGGCTGGTGAACGTATCGCGCGCGAGCTCGAGGCCGGCGGGGTCGACGGGCAGCTCATCTTCTGCAATCCGTCGTCATGGGCCTTCCGTTACTACGAAGCCGCCGAAGCCGACCTGCACGAACACCGAAAGCGCGGACCGCTCGAGCTCTTCAGGCACGTCCGAGATCGGTCAAGCTTTTGGATCGCGAGCCCGGCCGTCAAACCCGGGGAGCGGCGCTGGCGGAAAGAGCGAACGCACGAATACTCGACGCTGCTCGGGACGAGCGTCCTCAACGTCTGGCGCCGAAACGCAGCGACGCCAGACGAGAAGAGGGACGAAAACCGCCGCGACGAGAGGCGTCGCGACGAGAGGCGTCGCGACGAGAGGCGCTGAGCGTCACTCGGCGGCGGCGACGTGCGCTGCGGCCGGCTCGGCTCGCCGCGCGAACGGCAACACCTTCGCGAGCTTCTCGCGGGCGGCGTGGACGGCGCCCGCGGCGATGCCGGGGCCCTTCTCCTTCGCAATTTCGGCGACCTCCGAGGCGCCCTGGGCGATGAGCGCCGCGGCCGCGCGGGCGTTCGAGGGTGCCTTCCTGGCGGCGCCCGTCACGAACGTGGTCGTCGCCGTCACGGCTTTCTTCGCGCGGTGAAGCGCGCGCTCGGCCGGCGAAAGATCGACGATCTCGGCGACCTCGTGCACGAGGTCGGCGGGCGTGCTCGCGGCGTAGTGCGGCGACTTGTGGAGACCGGCCGCGTACTTCGGGTTCGCCTTCAAGAAGGCGCGGAGCTTTTCCACCGTGAGGCCCGTCGTTTCGAGCGCGCGCTCGAAGTCTTCCGTCGCGGCCTGGCGCGCCTTGAACAGATACATCTGCACGCGACTCTGGAAGTTCACGGCGCCGTCGCCGCTCGTCTCGACTGCGCAGTAGATGGTTCCGGGGTAGCACTCGGTGATGAGCGATTGCACGCCGTCGGACACGCTCGAGCTCGGCATGCAACCGAACGGCTTCACGCTGAGCGTCATCGTGGCCTTGCTCTTCACGACGTTCAAAATCAGCTTGCCGACCTCCATGTGGCCTTCGCCGCCGCGGAGATCGTTGTTGTAGAAGGGCGCCGCGACGTCCGCGACCTCGTCCATGTCGGACAGGTGGTAACCGTAGAACCCGCCGACGTTGGCGAACACCTGGAACGCCGTACGCAGCGCCTTTTCGCCCGCCCAGAGCCCGATCTTCCGCGTGAACACGCCGAACTCTCCCGAGCCCGCGAGGCCCGCCTTCGCGGCGTCCTGGCCGCGCAGGAGCGCGCGATTCTTCGTGTCGAAGCGCACTTCCCAGATGTTGTAGAGGAGCCACGCCGTCACGAACTGGATGTCGCACTCGGCGCCTTCCTGCTCGAGGAAGCGCTGGAGCTGGTAGTTGCCGTCGCCCTCCGTCGTCATCGCCCAGAACTCGCCGATGATCGCGACCTTCGGCTTCGGGATGGTGCGGTCGACCTCGACTTTCTCGAAGATCTTCCGCGAGCGATGGAGCGCCCAGAGGATGCTGCGCTTCTCGAGCAGGGCGTCGTAACAAATCTTCTTCGCTTCGGCGACGGCCTTGTCCGTCGCGCCCGGCACCACCTCGTACGGCCGCAAGCGGTAAGCGATGCCGTTGATGACGTCGCCCGCGACGAGGCCCTTGAGCAGTCCGATGAAGAACGGCGGATTCAGCTCGAGCCCGCTCGCCTCGCCCGTCGCCTGGCTGAGACCGCCCTGCTGTTGGAAGAGCATGACGCGGAAGCCGTCGAAGCCGGCGTCGCGCAGCGCCTTGCGGTACTCCGTCACGTACATGCCGAAACGGCAGGGGCCGCACGCGCCCGCCGTGAGGAACACGTATTGGTCGACGACTTCTTTCGAGGTGAGACCCTTCTCGTCGCGCAGGTGAATCAGGAACTTCACCAGGTTTCCGACGGTGAAATACGTCGGGTTACACTGGCCGCGGTTACCGAACTCCTTGCCGGCGCGGAGCGCTTCGTAGTCGGGCGCGTCGAGCGGCACGACGGTGTAGCCGAGGCTCCGGAACGCGCCGGAGATGAGGTAGTCGTGGGCCATCGTCAGGCCGCCGATGAGGAGCGTAATCTTTCCCTTCTCGGACTTCGTGAAGGTCAGATTCGCCATGTCCTCGAGCCACTGCTTCTCCTCCTGCAGGCCCAGGCGGGCGCGCTCTTCGGCTTCGAAGGCGGCGAGCTCGGCGTCGACGTCGAGCTCGTCCTTTTTCTGGCCGGCGATCGGGAGGCTCTTCTTCGTGGGCGTTCCAGGGGTCATCTGCTGCGTCATGGATTTTCTCCTGCGAAGGAAACGGCTGGGGCAAAGCCCCGGCCCGAAAGGGGGTTTCGATCTCGAACCGAGCGCAACGTCGTCATCGGCTACTCCGCGGCGCTCGCTGCTTGATTTACGTCCAACCGCTGAACGGAACCGTCGGGCATCTTCTTGCCGAGCTGAATCATGCCCTTGGGCGCTTCGGTCTCGACCGGGGGCGCCTCGTACGAGCGCACCTTTTCGGCGAGCTCGGCGATACGAGCCTCGAGCTCGGGATCCTGCCGCTTCATGGCCTCGAACTGCGACTGTTTCATGCGCAGGAGCTCGAGGCGCTTCTCGTCGATGCGGCGAGCCAGCTCGCGCTTCTTGCTCGACAGATCCTCGAGGCGTTCTTGTTGCAGGCGCAGCGAGTGCGCGTACGTCTTCACGCGAATCTTGATCGAGCCGCCCGGCTTGTTGGCGTCCAGATCGTGCAGGGCAGCCGCGGGCGTGCGCGACGTCTGCAGGATCGAATCGATGAGGCCGTAGGTCGGCGCGTCGTGCCCGCACTTGAAGCTCGAGAGATCGAGCACGGCGACGTTCGGATGGTGCGCCGCGAAGGCCGCGGCCCACACCTTCTG
Organism: Polyangiaceae bacterium; assembly: GCA_036374535.1. Taxonomy (GTDB): domain Bacteria; phylum Myxococcota_A; class Polyangia; order Polyangiales; family Polyangiaceae; genus PMG-095. The sequence goes on along the minus strand of DASUTR010000824.1, from coordinate 393 downwards.
CGCGCTGTTCACCGAGTAATTCTCGGGCCACACGTGGTTCAGCTCGAGCGGCGTCTTGATCACGCCGCGCTCGAGCTCGTCCTTGTAGTAGCGGTCGAGGTACTCGCGATCCTTCGGAATCGAGCGGATCGACAGGATCGGGTAGCCGAGGATCTGGAACTCCTCCGGGATGCCGTGGTTGAGGCCCGGGTCGGCGTGGTAGGGGCGGTTGAGCACCAGGATGGCGATGCGGTTTTCGTCCTGCACCGTCTCCAGAATGGCGCGTCCCTTGTCCTCGAGATCGGCGGTGAAGGCGCGCAGCGCCCGCCACGCCTGCTCGCAGGCGTGATCGCTCTCGTCGCGGGTGATGCCGAGCCGGTTCGCCCAGTAGTTGAACATGCGGTCTTTGAGCAG
>DASUTR010000823.1:0-3677 GCA_036374535.1 Polyangiaceae bacterium | reverse complement strand
GAGATGACTTCGAGAGCGTGTTCTAGAGGTTGGTGGAGATGATTTCGCATGCTCCCCACCGGCGCAGCTCTCGTGCCACCCGCCCACCGTATGGCGTTCGTATTTCGCTCGGGTGGCGCGAGAGGTGCGTCCCTCCCGCATGCGCAATCATCTCCACCAACCGCCGGATCGCAAATCCAGGATCAGATCCCGATCCTGATTCAGATCCAGGATCAGGATCAGGATCAGGATCAGGTCCTGACTCAGATCCTTTCTCAGTTCACCGTACTACTCGACCCCGCCGGCTTCTCTTCACTTCGCGCACTCTTCGCGATCTCGTCTCGCCGGCGCACGCCGGCGGCGACGAAGCCGGAGAACAGGGGGTGAGCGGCCATCGGACGGCTCTTGAACTCGGGGTGGAACTGGCAGCCGACGAAGTACGGATGGCTCGCGAGCTCCACGATCTCGACGAGGCGATCGTCGGGGCTCGTCCCGCTCAGCAACAGGCCCGCGCCGATGAGCTTCTCGCGGTAGTCGTTGTTGAACTCGTAGCGGTGGCGGTGGCGCTCGGAGATCTTTTCGTCGCCGTAGAGGGTCGCGACGCGGCTGCCCGCCGCAAGCACGCACGGATATGCGCCGAGCCGCATCGTGCCGCCCTTGTCGCGCACGCCGCGCTGATCGGGCATGAGGTCGATGACGGGCTCGGGGCAATCTTTCTGGAACTCGGTCGAGCTCGCGGCCTTGATACCGCACACGTTGCGCGCGTATTCGATGACGGCGAGCTGCATGCCGAGGCAGATCCCGAAATAGGGCACGGCGTTCTCGCGCGCGTAGCGGATGGCCTGGATTTTCCCCTCGACGCCGCGATCGCCGAAGCCGCCGGGCACGAGGATCGCGTCGAGCCCGGAGAGGGCGACGGCGGCGCTACCCCGCTCGATCTGCTCCGAGTCGATGTACTCGAGGTGAACCGAGACGTCGTTGGCGAGGCCGCCGTGCACGAGGGCTTCGTGCAGCGACTTGTAGCTGTCTTTGAGGTGGACGTACTTGCCGACGACGCCGATGCGGACGGTGCCGTTCGCGGGTTTTTTGAAGCGGTCGACCGTACGGTGCCAGGCGCCGAGCTCGGGCTGGCGCGACCAGATGTTGAGGCGCTCGGCGATCTGGCTGTCGAGGCCCTCGGCGTGGAGCACGAGCGGCAGCTCGTAGATGCACGAGACGTCGACCGCGGAGATGACGCTCTCCACGTGGACGTTCGAAAACAACGCGATCTTTTCCTTGAGCCCCCGGGCGATGGGACGATCGCAGCGGCAGACGAGGATGTCGGGCTGGATGCCGATCTCGCGCATCTCGCGCACCGAGTGCTGCGTGGGCTTCGTCTTGAGCTCCCCCGCGGACGCAATGTGCGGGACGAGCGTCACGTGCACGCTGAGCGCGTCGGCGGTGCCGGCCTCGACTTTGAGCTGGCGAATGGCTTCGAGAAACGGAAGCGATTCGATGTCGCCGACCGTTCCGCCCACCTCGATGATGGCGACGTCGGCGTCTTTGGTGGCTTCGCGGATGCGCGATTTGATCTCGTCCGTGATGTGCGGAATTACCTGGACGGTCGCGCCCAAGTACTCGCCGCGCCGCTCTTTGGTGATGACGGCTTCGTAGATCCGGCCCGTCGTCACGTTGGCCTGTCGCGAGAGCTTCGCGGAGGTGAAGCGCTCGTAGTGACCGAGATCCAGATCGGTCTCGGCGCCGTCGTCGGTCACGTAGACTTCGCCGTGCTGGTACGGCGACATCGTGCCGGGATCGACGTTGATGTACGGGTCGAGCTTCATGTGCGTCACGCCGAGGCCGCGAGCTTCCATCAACGCCCCGATGGACGCCGAGGTCAGGCCCTTGCCGATCGACGAGACTACTCCCCCGGTCACAAAGACGAATTTCGTTCGCCGGAACGCCGAGGTCATCTCGGAAGAATGCCGTATCACCAATCGCGCGCGCTTGCACGTCGTTCGATCGAGCAGGCGCGATCTACGCGAGAAAACTGCGGTCGCGAAGCGTCACGAAATATTTCGCGCACGTTCCGCTCGGACGAGAACGCCGTGGGCGTCGCTAGAACGTGCCGGCGACGCCGAGCCCGAGAGCGTCCCGTCCTGCGACGTACGGTACCGGGCGAACCGTCGGCGTCGTGCTCGTCGCTTTCGGTTTCGGGGCGGCGGTGGGGAGGAACAGCGCTTCGAGCGCGATGCCGAGCCCGCCTGCCTGGAGCACGCCGTCCATCCCCGCGAGTACTGCCGTGACGACCAGGAGCACGGTGCTGCAGTCTGGATCGTCGTCCCTGCAGCCCGTGTCGGCGATCGCCATCCACGGGCCGGCGAGCGGAATTCTGAGTTCGTTCGCCATGCGCGCGTCCGGAAACGCGTACGAAGCGCCGAGGGCGAGCCCGTAGGAAACGCCCGTCACGGCAAGGCCGGTCCCGACGAGCTCCCAGCGGGTTTCAGGGGCCGGCAGGTCGTACTGGGGCGGCGCAGAGGCCGGAGCCGGCACGGGGGCGGCGGCGGGGTCCGCAGCGTCGGAAATGGCCGCTCCGGGCGCTTCCTGGGCGAGGGCCGGAGCTGCGTGCGATGCGATGCCCGAAAGAGCCAGCAAAAAGCCGCCGAAATGCGCGCGAAGACCGGTCACCGCGGGCACTCTGCCTCGCTCACGGCGGAGGGAGCAAGCGCGAAAGGTGGCCCGAGGGGCATTCGGGTCTAAGACTGAGAGGGTTCCCAGCCATGCCGCTCTCTCGCCGCGGGTTTCTAGCTCTGACGGCCGTTCTCGGCGTCGCCGGGTCCGTGCGTGCCGAGCCCGCCCCCGCCGCTCGGCTGCGACCGCTCGTCGAGCCCGAGCTCGAAGCCCTGGCACGCTGGGCGACGCAGGTCGGGGGCCGGTTCGCCGGCACGTTCGTCGACGTGACGACCGGCGCCGAGATCGCGAGCGTCCACGCCGACGCGCCCATGAATCCCGCGTCCAACCAGAAGCTCGTCACGGCCGGCATCGCGCTCGAGGTGCTCGGTCCCGCGTTCACGTTCACCGCCGGCGTCTACGGCCGCCTCGCCGCCGCTCGCGTTGACGAGCTCGTTCTCCGCGCCGAAGGCGATCCCTCCCTCTCGCACGGCGACCTAGAAGCGTTCGCGAAGGCGCTCTTAGACAAGGGCGTGCGGTCCGTCGGCGACGTGACGCTCGATCAGAGCGCGTTCGACGAAAGCTTCGTTCCGCCGGGGTTCGACCAGCAGCCCGACGAATGGGCGGCGTTTCGGGCGCCCGTGAGCGCGGTGTCGCTCGATCGCAACAGCGTGCTCGTCACGGTCGCGCCGGGCGAGCGCGACGCGACGGCTCGCGTCTCGTTCGAACCGGCGGGTTTCGTCGACGTGGAGGGTCGCGTGAAAACCTCGCCGCGCGGCACGCGCCCGCTCGCGCGCATCGGCCTCGCGCCTCACGGACAGCGGCTCGTCGCGAAGGTTTCGGGCAGCGTCCCCGAAGGCAGCGAGCCCATTCGCTACCGGCAGCGCGTCGACGATCCGCGCCTGCTCGCCGGCTACTCGCTGAAGAACGCGCTCACGTCGGTGGGAATCCACATCACGGGGAACGTCCGGCTCGGCGGCGCCGCGGAACGACACGAGCTCGTTTCGCGTAAGTCGCGCCCGCTCGCCGAGCTTTTGCCCGAGCTCGGC
>DASUTR010000822.1:0-4640 GCA_036374535.1 Polyangiaceae bacterium | reverse complement strand
CGAACCCACGATTCGAGAACTGGTGATTGTGATAGTCCGCGGCACCCACGATGGCGGTGGGCGCAGAGGGCAACGGTTCGAGCGCCGCCACCGGTTCGTAGATGGCACCGCACTGCGTGTCTTCCGCCTGCATCGGGCCCGTACCGCCGGGCGGCGTGCCGAAGCCGGGAAGCGTTCGGGTGCAGCCGCTCGCGACGAAGGCGGCGAGGAGCGCTCCGCTCGACGTCGCTCGCAGCGTCACTTGAGCTCGACCCCGTAGTCGAGCCCCACCCTCAAGCCGAGCACGAGCGACCCACCCATGGCCGAGTCGCTGCTTTCGCGTGTCCCCGCGGACGTCTGCTCGCGGTCGAGCGACCAGCCGTAAAAGTCGACCAAGACGTCGATGGCGGGCGCGGCGCGGTTTACGGCCGGTCCGTGCACGTCCACCAACCGGACGAGAAGGCCGGCCGATGCCGCGAAGCCCGAACGGCCGGCGCTTGCCTGGGAGGGAGGCGTGCCCGCCTTGCCGCCGCGCACACGCATCCTCAATCGATCCTCGATAGAGGGGATTCGTGGCGCGAGGCTGAGCTCCAAGCCGCCGTCGAGCAGCGTCTCGGCGCTTTCGCTCTCGGCCTCGGGCGAGGTGCGTGACGTGTGAGCCGCGTAGAGAGCGAGCCCGCAGCAGCCCGTCGCCTCGAAGCCCACGTCTGCCGTGCCCCGAAAGCCTACGTCTCGGAACTCCAAGCTCTCCGTGAGCGCTGCCGCGTCGGCGTGGAGCGTGAAACGCCCCGAAGCAGGCGCCAGCTCGCTCGCGGGCGAGCGCGCGCTCGGGAGCGATTCGCCGCACGCGCCGGCGAGAAGGCCCAGGACGACGAGGACTCGCGGGCTCATTCGGATTTCCCCTGCGTCGACTGCACTGCCGTGCCGATGGCCGAGCGAAACGCCGTCACCGGCTGCAGAGCCACGGTGAGCGTCCACGACGACGAGATCACCTCGTTCGGCGGGTACTCGGGGTTCAGCGCCGCGCCGTCTTGGCCGTCGCCGTTGCGTAGCTCGTCGCGATCGAAGCCGAGCCAGAGCGAATCGAACAAGAGCCCGAGCGCGAAGCCCGGATAGGGGCGCCGCACCGAAGAAGCCGGATACACGAACGACGACCCTTCGAGTCGTACGGGCGCGTCGGTGAGCGGCTTGCTGATGTACACCGACACGCTGACCACGTCGCGGAACAACCAGACGCGCGCGCCCGCCGCGAGATCGATACGAAGATCGTGGTTGTCAACGTAGCTCGAGAGGCTGCTCGTGCTGAGCGAAAACGATTTTCCCGTGGGGAGTTCGACGAGCGGCTCGATGCCGAGCCAGTCTTTCTTGTCGCCGTTGTCGAAGCAGATCGCCGTCGCACAGCGCGCGCGCAGCAACGTTCCGACGAGATCCCAACCGGTGGTCGATTCGAGGCTCGCAAGCTGGCCGCCGATGGCTTTGAGGCCGCTTTCGACGCTGACGAGCGCCCGGTCCGTGCGCGCCGCCTGTTGCTCGGCGGCTTTCGCCTGCTCGGGCGTGAGCGGCGCGCGTTCGGAACGTTCGAGCTGTGCGATCCCGTTCTCGGCGATCTCGAGCGCCGTGATCCAGGCGTTGATCTGAGCCTCGTAGTTTCCCGCCTGACCCGGCGTGAGCAACTTGCCGCCGCGCAACCGCCAGACGTTCTTGCGCAGATTGTCCGCAAGCGCGCGCGCCTCGGCCGCGCGCTTCCCGAGCGTCGCCGAACCGGCCGTCGCCGACGCGGAGCCGCCCGCGGCACTCGCTCGGTCGTCGGGTTGCTCGGGCGCGTCGAGCGCCGCGGGTGCCGTGGCCCCGGAAGCGCCCGGCGCCGCGGCCGCCTCGCCCGGCGCAGTCGCGGCCGAGGCGGGCGCAGCGGCCGGCGCCGGCGTGTTCGGTGGTGGCGGTTCCTTCGCGGGAGCAGCAGGAGGAGGCGGGGGCGCGGGGCCCGGCGGAGGCGTCATCGGAGTGCTCGGCTTCGGCGGTGTCGGCTGAGCGATCGCCGCGAGCGGCACCAGCAGCGCGAACACCGCGCTGGTGGCGGCGAGGAGGCGGCGCCGATGCTTCAGTTCGCCGGGACCGTGCATGTACCCTGGGGGGAGCCGAGCTCCAGTGTGACGTTCGCGCACTCCGAGGGATCGTCGGGCGACGGCGGTGCGCCCGCCGCTCCCGCTGCGCCGTCGACCGTGCCGCCGTCCGTGCGGCACTCGAGCAGCATGTCTTGGCCGTCGCCGACGACGAACCATGGTTCGCGGACGCGCACGTTCGTCGCCTGCGCGCGCTCGTCGTTGCACGTCTCGGTCAGAAGGTGCCTCTGACCGCTCACGGACTCGACCACGTAGCGTTCGAGCAGCGACGGTAGACCGATTCGGTGCGTGCGCAGCAAGGGCTGATTCGCGGTGGCTTCTGCCAAGGTGGCCACCACGTCGTGCGACGACGCGAAGGCGGGCGCGCAGAGGAAAAAGACCGCGGTGCTGCTTTGACCACTCGCGATTTTCAGGCTGATCGACGGCTCCGTCCCGCCGTCGGTCTCACCGGCGCCACCGGCGTCGGTGCTCGTACGGCAGGACTCGTCCGTCGTGAGGAAAAACGCGGTTCCCTCGGGCGCGGGCGAGTGCGAGCGCAGACTCAGGTTGAACGTTGCGTCCCGGCTCACCTCGAGAAAATCACTCGCGCGGATCGCCTCCGCGGGGATGTCGGGGCTCACGACGCCCGCCTGGAAGCTTGCGCGCGGTTTCAAGGTGTCGCAGCGCCTGAGCACGCAGCCGTCGGCGCTTTCGATGGGCGGCACGGACTCTGGCCCCCCGAGCTCCGCGACCGCTACGGCGATGCGCGACTCGCCGAAGCGCGGCGTGACCGCCATCTCGATTTGGTGATGCGGTTCGTCGTCGCCCTCGTTGTCCAAGTCGAGCTCGAGCGGCGTCACACAGATGGGCAAGTAGCCGTTCAGACTGAGCACGCTCGCGAGCGATTGACTGACGATGCCGAACGCCGCCTCACCGTTCGCGTCCAACGTGCACTCGAGACGCGACGACGAGCGGGCCCGGCACCCGCGCCCCTCCTGGGCAACCAGCGCGAAACGCGCCTGATCGCCTTCGACGAGAGGCTCGAGTGCCGTGTGACACCGAGAACCGGGAGGGTTCGACGGTGGCCCGCCGGATGCCCCGCCGGCGCCCCCTTCCGCTGTCTCCGAGCCTGCATCCGAAGCGTCGGCCGCGTCCGCGTCGGACGAACCTGGGTGGGCCGGCGAGAGCTCACACTGGCCGATGTTCACGGAGACCGGCACACTTTCGGCGCCGAGTCCGGTCTTCTGGCGGCGCCCGGTCAGCGTGACCACACGCAGGGTCGCCGCGAGCGACGAGGAGTCGATCACGAGGTCTGGGCACTGCGGCTCGACCGAGAAATCGTCGTGCTCTTGCAGCGAACGCCGCGGCGTGTCGACACCGTAGAGCGTTTGGCAGTGCGGCGCGAAGAGGGCGAGCGCCATCAGCACCGCGGCGGATCTCCGCCGCGTCGCCCAGTTCCCGCTTCCGGCCCTGAAAAGCAAGACGCTCTTCTCCTATCATCGAACGGAGAACGCGCGCTGACGAATCGGAGAATTTCATAAAATGACTAGGAGCCGAGTGACGCGTCGAGAGCGGGGAGCTCGGCCGCGCGCGGGCTCGCCCACGGCGCTCGACTTCATGCTCGGCTCGGTTTCTCGAGAAAGGCTCTCCGCGTCGCGACTCCGTTCGAAGTCGACGCACGCGCCGAAACGATTTTGCGCCTGACTCGGCCGTCACGTCGTTGTGACGTTTTTCACGCTTGGCGGCAGGACGTGCACGGCCTGCCCGGCGATTCGACGCGAGACACGGCGACCGGGGGACGCGCGCCCTGGCGAGCTCCTCGAGCCCGGCTCGCCCGTCGATACGGATCGTGGCTCCTCGAGCGCCGGCACACGTCGCGGTGGACCGCCTGCTAGACTCGGGGCAAGTGTCGTCCGAAACGGAATATGACGTCGTCGTCGTCGGTAGCGGCTTCGGCGGCTCCGTGACGGCGATGCGGCTCGCCCAGAAGGGCTATCGGGTCGCGGTCCTCGAGGCGGGCAAACGCCTCCGCGCCGAGGATTTTCCGAAATCGAACTGGAACGTGTGGAAGTACTTCTGGGCGCCACGTTTCCGCTGCTTCGGCATCCAGAACATCACGCTGCTCGAAGGCGTCATGGTCCTGCACGGCGCGGGCGTCGGGGGCGGCAGCCTCGTTTACGCGAACACGCTGATGCGACCGGACGACACCGTTTTCCTCGACGCGAGCTGGAACCGCAACGTCGCCTGGTCGAGCGAGCTTTCGCCGCACTACGAGACGGCGAAGAAGATGCTGGGTGTCACGACGAATCCGGCGCTCCTCGAGGGCGAGGAGGCGCTGCGCCGCGTGGGCGAGCGCATGGGCGCGGGCGCGACGGTCCATGCGACGGAAGTCGGCGTGTTTTTCGGCAAGCCGAACGAACGCGTCGCCGATCCCTACTTCGCGGGGGCCGGGCCGGAGCGCGCCGGGTGCGTCTTGTGCGGCGGCTGCATGGTGGGCTGCCGCTACCGCGCGAAGAACACGCTCGACTACAACTATCTCTGGTTCGCCGAGCGCTTCGGGGC
>DASUTR010000821.1:0-7261 GCA_036374535.1 Polyangiaceae bacterium | reverse complement strand
CAGGGCCTCTTCGGCGCTGATGACGCCGTCTTTCGTGAGCTTGATCAGGCTGTCGTTCATGAGGCACATGCCGAGCTTGCGGCCGGTCTGCATGATCGACGGGATTTGGAAGATCTTCGATTCGCGGATGAGGTTCGCGATCGCCGGCAACGCGAACATGATCTCGAGCGCGGCCACGCGCCCGCCACCGACCTTTTTGCAGAGCATCTGGCAGATGACGCCCTTCAAGCTGCTCGAGAGCATCACGCGGATCTGATTCTGCTGTTCCGGGGGGTACTGATCGATGATGCGATCGATCGTGGAGGGCGCGCTCGACGTGTGCAGCGTGCCGAAGACGAGGTGGCCCGTTTCCGCGGTTTCGATGGCGATCGAGACGGTTTCGAGGTCGCGCATTTCGCCGAGTAGGACGATGTCGGGGTCCTCGCGGAGCGCCGCGCGCAGCGCGCGCTTGAACGAGTCGGTGTGCTCGCCGACCTGACGCTGATTGATGAGGCACTTCTTGTTCGGGTGCACGAACTCGATCGGATCTTCGATCGTGATGACGTGCGCAGTGCGGTTCTTGTTGATGTAGTCGATGAGCGCGGCGAGCGTCGTCGATTTACCCGAGCCGGTGGGGCCGGTGACGAGCACGAGTCCCTTGGGCATGTGGCAGAGCGTGAGCAGCTCTTTCGGAAGATTGAGATCGTCGGTGCTCAGGATTTTCGTCGGAATCACGCGGAAGACGGCGCCCATGCCGTGGAGATCGACGAAGACGTTGACGCGGAAGCGCGCGCGCCCCGGGAGCTCGTAGGCGAAGTCCGAGTCGTGGGTTTTCGTGAACTCCTCGCGGTTCCGCGGCGGCACGATGGGCAGGAGCGCCTTCTGCACGGCTTCGGCGCTGAGCGTCTTCTCGCCCGGAACGACGAGCATTTCGCCGTCTACGCGCAACATGGGCGGGGCGTTCGTCGAGACGTGAAGATCGCTCGCTTTGCGCTCGAGCATCAGGAACAAGAGCCGATCGATCTCCGCCGTCGTACCGCCCGCGAGCCCGGTGTCGTAGACGAGCCGGTCGGCGGGGACGGGGGCTTGCGTCGGGAGCGTTTGGGCCGCGGGCGAGAGCTCGGCTTCGACCTCGGACTCGCGCGGCCTCACCGGCGCGGGCGCGGGCGCGGGCACGGGGCGCGCGGCGGGCTGGCGCGGCGGTGGAGCGGCTCCGGCCGGTGCCCCCTGGCAGCGATCGAGGAACAGCGAAACGTGCAGCAATCCGACCTTGAGCTCGGCACACGCCCGCACGGGGCCCTTACCCTCGAGGTCGAACTCCCATTCGGCCCACCCCGACGCGAGCGCACGACGCGACTCCGGTGGAATCACGGGTTTGATGAGATCGTCGATGCGTTCCGAGGTGTACGGATCGCCGCGCACCTCGCTCTCTCCTTGCGGCAAGACGACGATGACGCGCCGGCCGGGTTCGAGGCGGACCTCCTGGGCTCCGACACTCAGGGCGCGCTTCAGGAGATCCGTCAAGGCGAGGGCAGGGCTTGCCATGACCCCCCACGATAGGAGCCCTATCGCCGGACGTAAACCACGGTCCCGCGCTCCTTGTTCAGCACCCCGTGCCAATCGCCGGGGACGCTCGGGTCGGTCCACTCGAAGAGCCAGGCGGCGTCGACGGGGGCGAGGTTCACGCAGCCGTGGCTCCGTGCCTTGCCGAACTCGTCGTGCCAATAGGTGCCGTGGAGGGCGTAGCCTTTGTGGAAGTACTGCACGAACGGCACGTCGTGCAGGTTGAACGAGTCGCTCTTGTCCTCGGCTCCGTCCATCGTGGAGCTCACTTCCTTCTGGTAAATCATGAAGGTTCCCCGCACGGTCGCGTCCGTCTCCTCGGGGTCGGCCATACCCGAGCGCCCCGTGCTCACGAGCGTCGCGTACACGGGCCGCCGCCCGACGTAGGCAACGAGCGTCTGGTCGTTCACCGACACGTCGATCCATTTACGATCGCCGGTGGCAAAGCTCGGAAATGACGTGCGCTTGGGCACCACGCGCGTCGTCGGCTTCGAGACGAGCGTTCCGTCTCGCGCTTCGAGCAGCGCGCCGGGGCGCTCGTTTCCGCTGAGCAGCACCGCTTCGCGCCATCCGAGCGTACCCTTCGGGACCGACTGGTTTCCGACGCGCTCCCAGCGCTCCGCGCCGCGCGGCATCGAGAAGCCGACGGGCAGATCATCCCCCTCGCCGAGCGCGACGCCGTGGAACTCGCTCGGCTTCACCGGCTTCGTGCGATCGAGCGCGATGATGTCGAGCTCGGTCGTGAGCCCGAACGGACGTCCCTCCCACTCGAACGTCTGCGCGAGCGCGAAGCCGCTGTCCGGATCCGCCGAGCCCGCGTGATAGACGTAGCGAAGCGGTTGTTTCACGCCGAGCGGCTTCGGAAGCTTCGCGCCGCCCGCGAGGAACGGCGGCGGAGGGCCGAGCGGAAAGACGCTCTCGAGTCCGGACGCGCGCAAGCGCTCGCGCATCACGGCGCCGCGCCCGAGAACGTCGTCCTGCTCCGAATCGCGCATTTCTCGCAACGAAGGCAGGCGGAAGTAGAGAAGCGGCGCCGTGTCGTTCGAGAGCGCGTACGCGTACGGCAGCCCCTCGCCCCGCGTCGGACGGCGCGTGCTCGCGACCGACGCGGGGTGCGCGAGATCGAGTGTCGCGCCGAGGCCCATGCACACGAAGCCGCGGGGATTCACACGGTACCAGCCGCCCTCGCAGCCGTCGTTCACGATCGGCGGACCGCGCACGTCGACGACGGCGCCGAGCCGCAAGTAGCCGTAGCGCGTGCGCTTCGGCCCCACGTCGGTGTAGACCCAATTCCGCCAGGCGATGCTCGCCGCGCGCTGCCCGCTCGGCAAGAAGGGTAGATTGTCCTCCAGCGTGCCCGGGATGGGCGCGCTCCGCGACGGCCCGGCGGGGCGGATCGCGCTCGCGAGCTCCGCCGCGCGGACGACGAAGGTCGCGCCGGCGTCGCGTTCGGCGCCCGGAGGCTCGCCCCGTGCGCAGGCGCCGGCCACGACGAGTGCTGGGAGCGCGATCGATCTCACGGGATTCGGTCGAATTAAGTATCATGCCGGCCCCGTGAAAATTCCCGCCGGCTTGTTTCGTATCGGCAAAGAGGTGCTGCGCCACCTTCTCCGGCGTCCCGTGGTCGGAATCGCGGCGGCTGCGCGCACGCCCGACGGCCGCTGGCTGCTCGTTCGGAGGAGCGACACCGGGGGTTGGGCGCTGCCCGGCGGGACGCTCGAATGGGGCGAGTCGTTTCGCGTCGCGCTCGAGCGGGAGCTCAAGGAGGAAACCGGAGCGCCGCTCCAGTCGCTCGGGCGCCTGGTCGGGGTGTATTCGGCTCCCCACCGCGACCCCCGGTTCCACGCCGTCACGATCGTCGTCGAGGCGAGCGTCGGGGTGCCCGCCGCCGCGGAGAACCCGGCCGAGATCGTCGAGGTCCGAGCCTTCTCCGACGCCGAGCTCCCGAGCGAGCTCTCGCACGGCATGTCCGACATGCTCGAGGACGCCCGCACGGGACGCACGACGTGGGAGTGACGGTGCTAGCGTCCGCGCATGCCGAACCACTGGCTCGTCAAGAGCGAACCCTACAAATACTCGTTCGAAAAGCTGACCGAGGACGGGAAGACGACGTGGGACGGCGTTCGAAACTTCGAAGCTCGTAACAACCTGCGCGCGATGAAACGCGGCGATCTCCTGCTTTTCTATCACTCGAACGAGGGAAAGGCGGTCGTCGGCGTGGCGAAGGTGGCGCGCGAGGCCTACCCGGACGCGACGGCAGACGATGGAGATTGGTCCGTCGTCGACGTGGCACCCGTGAAATCCTTGGCGGCGCCCGTGGCCCTCGAGGTGATCCGCAAGGACAAGGCGCTCGCCGAAATGCTTCTCCTTCGCCGCTCGCGACTCTCGGTGGTTCCCGTGACCCCCGCGGAGTTCAAGCGCGTTCTCGAGCTCGGTAAGACCAAGCTCTGAAGAGCGACGCGGGCGGCGTCAGCTGCCTTCGGCGGGTTTTTGCTCGCGCTGCTCTTTGATGTCGACGAGCGTGCTCAGGGCTTCGATCTCGCGCTTCGTCTGGATCTCGCGCTGGCGCAAAAGCTTGAGGTCGGCCTCGGCTTTTCTCACTTCCGCCTCCACCTCGCGCAAATTCTCACGAAGCTTGTCGCGTTCGCCCTTCAGGACATCGAGATCGATCGGCATGGCTGCTCGGAGACCCGACCATAGTCAGAGATCGTCCCGCGAATCCACATCCTGCATCGAATACTCGGGAAATTCGCGGTCATTTCGCGCTCGGGGCGCGCACGAGCTCGCCGCGGGGGCCGACGACGAAACGCACGCGTAAGAATTGCGGGCGCGTGGACCGTGCGGACCCGGTGAGGTGAGCGAACGTGCTTCCGCGCGCAGCGCCGGGGCGCGTCTCGACGCGGACGACCTCCGTGCCGCGCGGCAGTTCGACTTCGACGCGGGTGCGCCAGACGACGCGTGGTCCCGCGTCGAGACGTTCGCTTCGAGCGCCGGGGAGCTCCGCCGGAGCGACGAAGCCGTCGTTGTGCTTCACGAGCCACGAGACCTTCACGCTGCCCCGCTCGCCGACGAACTCCTCGGCGACGAGCACGACGCGCTCGAGCCGTTCTCCGGCGGTCACTGCGCGTAGTCGCTGCCGGCCGGCGGCGGCACGACATCGCCGTTCGGTGCCGCGTCCGGCGCGCGGTTGACGGGGGCGCCGCCCGCTTCGGCCGCAGCGGGCCCGCCCGTCTGCGGCGCGAAGCGAGGCGGGGTCGACGGGTTGCACCCAGGACCGAACCCGGTCGCGTCGAAATCGTGCTCGACGCTGCCCCCGCGGTCCTCGCCCTTCTTGTTCGCGTAGGCGACCTCGACCTTGACGCGCCGTTCTCCGGCGCGAGCCGGCGAGCAATAAGCGACGATGTAGTACTTGCCGTGCGTCATCACGGCGCGCGTCGCGGCTTCATCCATCGCGACGGGCAGCGTATCGGCGTTCTGCGCGTGGATCACGCCGCCTCGCGCGAACCCGAGGTAGGGCGTGTCCTCTCCGATACCGACGGCGATGACGTCGAGGCGCATCGCGTCGAGCACCTGAATCATCCGATCCTCCGATTCGCGATTCGCGAGATCGGGACCGCGTGCGACGACGACGAGCGTTCCGAGCCGCAGCGGCTTGTTCTCGCCCGTGAGGCGGAGCTCGAGCTGGCGCACTCCGTTCACGACGGCGCCGTGAAGGTTGCGCGAGCCGTCGGGCCCCGGGAGCGTAGCGAGCGCGGCGGCGGAAACCGTTCCGCTCCCTTTGGGGAAGTCGCCCACCGCTTTCAGGCCGTCGCTTCCGTCGAACGCGTACACCGAAATGGCAGCCGTGGGACGGAGCTTTTCGACGAACACTTCCACGGCACGCACGAGGCGGGCGCGCTCCTGGCTCGAAGGCTGCCCGTGGAGCTCGACCAAAAGGGCGACTCGCTCCGCTGCGACCGGGGTCCGATCGAGCAACGTGCGCTTGACGACGTCGGGCGCGAGCTCCTGACCGTTTTCGAAGAGTTTGAAGTTCTGCGGCTCGAGCCCCGCGACGGGCTCGCCCGCCTCGGTCACCTCGACGAGGAGCGCGACGTTCGAGGGCTTCTGGACGCTCGTCGCGACGGCTTCCACGCGTGCGCCGCCGAAGAGCGCGCAACCGCTCGCCGAAAGAGCCACGAGAACGAGAACGAGGAAGCGATGCAGCATGCCTCCCCGATTCATAGCAGGACTCGCCGCTCGGTAGGGCCCCTTTGCTAGTGCAGCGACGGCGGCGGCGCGCTCACGCTCGCGCGCGGGGCGCCCGGGCCGAGCAAGCGCAGGAGCTCGTCTTTCTCCAGCGTTTCGTGCTCGATGAGGTGCGTGCCGAGCATGTCAAGCTGGCTTCTGTGCTTCTTCAGCGTGCCGAGCGCTCCCTCGAGCGCGTCGGCGAGGATGCGCCGCGTCTCTTCTTCGATTTTGTGAATGGTCGCGTCGCTCGTGCCACCTTCGGTCGCGAGCACCTGACCGAGGAAGGGGTGCTCGGTGCGATGCTCGTGATACACGGGACCGATGCTCTCGCTCATGCCCCAATGAGCGACCATCTTGAAGGCGAGCTCCGTGCCCCGCTTGAGGTCGTTTTCGGCGCCGGACGATACGTCGCCGAATACGGTGCGCTCCGCGGCGTAGCCGCCGAGCAGGACGCGCAGCTGATCTTGGAGCTGGGCGTAGGTGTAAATGTGGTGGTCGTGTCCCGGCGTCTGCTGGGTCACGCCGAGCGCCATGCCGCGCGGGATGATGGTCACGCGCTGGAGCGGCTCGGCGTACGGTGAAAAGTGTGCGACGACGGCGTGACCCGATTCGTGGATGGCGACACGCCGCTTTTCTTGCGGATCGAGCTTGGTCTCGCGCGGATCCCCGAGGACGATCTTGTCGTACGCCGCGATGAAATCCTGGCGTGCGATCGCGTCGGCTCCGCGCCGAGTCGCGTTCAGCGCCGCCTCGTTCACGAGGTTCGCGAGATCCGCTCCCGAGAATCCCGGTGTATTCGCGGCCGTTTCGTCCAGATCGACGTCGGAGGCGAGCGGCATGCCGCGAGTGTGGACACCGAGAATGGCGCGCCGCGCGACGAGCTCCGGACGATCGATGATGACGCGGCGGTCGAAGCGCCCCGGGCGGAGCAGCGCCGGATCGAGCACGTCGGGCCGGTTGGTGGCGGCGAGCACGATGGTCAGGTCGTTGCGCGAGAAGCCGTCCATCTCGGACAGGAGCTGGTTCAGCGTCTGCTCGCGCTCGTCGTGACCGCCGCCGAGACCCGAACCTCGCGAGCGGCCGACCGCGTCGATTTCGCCGATGAAGATGATGGCGGGCGCCACCTTCTTCGCCTCCTCGAACAGCTCACGCACGCGGGACGCACCCACGCCGACGAAGAGCTCGATGAACTCGGAGCCGTTGATGGAAAAGAAGGGAACGCCCGCCTCGCCCGCGACGGCGCGCGCGAGCAGCGTCTTGCCCGTCCCGGGCGGCCCGACGAGCAGGACGCCGCGAGGAACCTTGCCGCCGAGTCGCCGGAACCGCTCCGGCTCCTTCAAGAACTGCACGATTTCCAAGAGGTCCTGCTTGGCCGACTTGAGTCCGGCCACGTCGTCGAAACGAACCGGAACCTGACCCTCCTTCTCGAAGCGACGCGTGCGGCCGCGCATCATTCCTCCGAGGGGTCCACCGCCCGAGGTCATCATCGACT
>DASUTR010000820.1:0-6559 GCA_036374535.1 Polyangiaceae bacterium | reverse complement strand
GCCGAGCTCGTCAAATGGGGCGCGGTGAAGAAGTCCTGGCGCCCGGGCGAGCGGCGCGATTTTTACGAGGCCGAGACGAGCATCGGCAAGCTCGTGCAGAGGGTGCTGCGCGAGCGCGAGCTCAGCCTCGTCAAGAGTTTCGGCGACGCGCTCGACGCAGCACAGCGCGAGCTCGGCGTCGAACACGGCAAGAAGCCCTCCGCCCTCGCCTGGAAGCGCGAGAGGCTCGCCGAGCTCCGGCGTCTCTCGAAGCTCGGCGAAGCGTTGCTGGGCGCGCTCGCCGCCGGCAAAACCGTCGATCCGACGCCGATTCTCAAGCTCTACGGAGAGCCATGACTCCCGACGCGCGCCAGGGCTCGGGGCGGATGTTCGACGGAATCGCGGAACGCTACGATCTCGTCAATCGCGTCATCTCGCTGGGCATCGACATGCGCTGGCGTCGCAAGGCCGTGCGCGCGCTCGCGCTCGCCCCGGGCGCCCGCGTGCTCGACGTGGCGACCGGAACGGCCGACCTCGCTCTCCTCACGGCCGAATCCGAGCCGAGCGTGACCGTCGTCGGCATCGATCCCTCCGAGCGCATGCTCGCGATCGGTCGCGAGAAGATCGAGCGGCGCGGGTTTTCGTCGCGGATCGAGCTTCGCGCAGGCGACGCCGAATCGCTGCCGTTCGACGACGCGTCGTTCGACGCGGTGTCGATCGCGTTCGGTATCCGCAACGTTCCCGATCGCGACAAGGCGCTCGCCGAAATGGCGCGCGTCACGCGCCCGGGCGGCCGAGTCGTGGTGCTCGAGCTCTCCGAGCCGCCGCCGGGCTTTTTCGGACCCTTCGCGCGGTTTCACATGCACACGCTCGTTCCGTACGTCGGCGGCCTCATCTCCGGCGCGAGCGAGTACAAGTACCTGATCCGCTCGATCGCGGCGTTCCCGCCGGCGGCGGAGTTCAGCGCGAAAATGGAGCGCGCAGGCCTGCACGTGCTCGAGGCGGATCCGCTCACGTTCGGCGTCTGCCACCTGTACGTTTCGGAATCGAGGAGGCCGGCGTGAGCGCCGCCCTCGACGAAGCGCGCCTGCTCGGCGTCGAACCCGGCGCGCTCGAGCGCGCTCTCACCGAAGCGCTCGAGAAGGCGGCGGGCGCCGAAACGCTGCTCGTCGCGCTGCCGGCGCCGGTGCGCCCGAGCGAGGTCCTGCTCGCGAAGACGCGCGGCTCGGCCGTCGCGTGGGCGGCGCCCTGGAGCTTCGAGCTTGCGGCCGTCGGCGAAGCGGCCGCCATCGAAGGTCAGGGGCCCGGGCGGTTCCGCGACATCGCGCGCCGCGGAAGAGAGCTGCTCTCGGGCGTGCGCTCGGTTGGGCTCTTCGGAGCCGACGCCGTCCGGCCGCGCTTGTTCGGAGGGTTCGCGTTCCGAGCCGGAACGCCTCGCTCGGCGCATTGGGCGCCCTTCGGCGAGGCACGCTTCGTCCTTCCCGAGCTCGGCTACGTGGTCGAAAACGGCAAGGGCCGCGTGTTTCTCGCCGCCGGGGCGCGGCGCCTCGCCGACCGCGGCGAGCGTCAAGCGTTGACGCGGCACGTGCTCGAAGCGCTCGCGTTGCTCGAGCGCGGCGCGGCGCTCGCTCCCGCCACCGTTGCATCCGAAGCCGCGCTCGAGGAGCACTCGCTCGACGAATGGACGGGTCTCGTCGAGGCGATCGGCGCGGAGATCGCCCGCGGCACGCTCGAGAAAGTCGTGCTCGCGCGCCGCGTCACCGTGGCGCTCGAGCGCGGGCTCGACCCGGCGGACGTGCTCGCCCGACTTCGCGTCGAGGCTGCGGAGAGCACGCGCTTTCTCGTGCGCCGCGAGGGTTCCGTATTTCTCGGCGCGACGCCCGAGCGACTCGCGAAGAAGCAGGGCACGGCGCTCGAAACCGAGGCCGTCGCGGGCTCGATGAGCACGCTCGATCGCGAAGCGGCGCGCCGGCTCTTCGAGAGCTCGAAGGATCTCGCCGAGCACGGCCTCGTCGTGCGCGAGATCGTCCGCGCGCTCGAGCCGCTCGCCGAACGCCTCGAAAAGCCCGTCGAACCGGAGCTTCACGAGCTGCGCCACGTTCTCCACCTGCGCACGCCCATTCGCGCCGAGCTCCGCGGCGTGCCCCACCTGCTCGAGGTCGTCGAGCGCCTGCATCCGACCCCCGCGGTCGGCGGCGCGCCGACGGCGCGAGCGCTCGAATGGATCGCGACGCACGAGCGCGACGAGCGCGGCTGGTACGCCGGGCCCATCGGCTGGTTCGATCGCGACGGCGACGGCGAGATGGCGGTGGCGCTGCGCTCGGGCGTGCTCGAATCCGATCGCGCGCACCTTTTCGTGGGGGCGGGCATCGTCGAGCACTCGGCCGCGCAGGCGGAGCTCGCCGAAACGCGCTGGAAGCTCAAGACGCTGCTCTCGGCGCTCGGCATTCGGGGAACCTGACGCGAGGCGCGTGATGACCGCGGCGATCGTCGGCGAGTGGGCGCGACTGCTTCTCGGAAGCCTCGCTCAGGCCGGCGTGAGCGACGTCGTCGTGTCGCCCGGCTCCCGCTCGACGCCCTTCGCGTGGGCCGCGGCCGGCACGCCGGGGCTCCGCTGCCACGCGCTCTACGACGAGCGGTCCGCGGGGTTCTTCGCGCTCGGGCTCGCCCGCGTCACGAACATGCCGGCGCTGCTCCTCTGCACGTCGGGGAGCGCCGCGGCGAACTACTTTCCCGCGGTCGTCGAAGCGTCGCTCGCTCATGTGCCACTCCTCGTCCTGACCGCCGATCGGCCGCTCGAGCTCCAAGACGTGGGCGCCCCACAAACCATCGACCAGGTGAAGCTCTACGGCGATTTCGCGCGGCGCTACTTCGATCTCGGGCTGCCCGACGCCGCGCCCGACGCCCTCGCCGCGCTCCGGCGCATCGCCGCTCAGGCGTGCTTCGTGGCAAGCGAGCCCGCCCCGGGCCCCGTGCACCTGAACGCCCGCGCGAGAAAGCCGCTCGAGCCCTCGGCGCCGCACACCGAGCACGAGCGCGCGGTCGCCGACGAAGTGACCCGGCTCCTCGCCCATCGCCTGCCGGAGGTGCACGGGCCGCTCGGCGAGCTCACCGCCTCCGCCGCCGAGAGCCTTCACGACGCGCTCGAGCGGGCGCAGCGCGGCATCATCGTCGTCGGGCCGCTCGCCCTCGACGACGCGGGCAGTGCCGAAGCAATCCGCACGCTCGGACGGCAACGCGCCATGCCCGTGTTCGCCGAGGCAACGAGCCAGCTCCGCTTCGGCGCCGCGCCCGACGAGCGCACGTTCGACGCCCTGGACTGGGTATTCCGCTCGTCCACCGCGCTCGAGAAGCTCTGGCCCGACACCGTGCTGCGTTTCGGCGCGACGCCCACCTCGGGAGCGCTCGAGCGCCTGCTCGCCGCGCGCCGCGGAACCGAGCTCCTCGTCGTATCCGAGCACGCGTTTTCCGATCCCTCGAACGGCGCCGCCGTCGTCGTGCGCGGCGGACCCGAGCGCATCGCGCGGCTGCTTTCCGAGGACAGCCGCGAGCAATGGGACGCCCGAACGGCGTACGTCGAGGCCGTCGCCGCCGCGAACGCCGCCGCGTGGAGCGCGGTCGACGACGTCCTCGGCGGCGCGAATTTCGAAGCATCGGGCGAGGCGCTCGCCGTTCGCGCCGCGGTGGACGCGATTCCCCCCGAGGGGCTCCTCGTGCTCGGCAACAGCCTGCCGATCCGCGAGGTCGACGCGTTCGTACGCGCCTCCGCCCGCTCGCTTCGCGTGCTCTGCCAGCGCGGCACGAACGGTATCGACGGCATCGTCTCGGGCGCCGCCGGCAGCGCCTTCGCGAGCGGCTCGCCGGCCCTCGTACTCCTCGGGGACGTGAGCTTCGCGCACGATTTGTCGGGTCTCGCCGCCGCCCGGCTCGTCACGACGCCGTTCGTGATCGTCGTGCTCGACAACGACGGCGGCCGCATCTTCGAGCAGCTGCCCGTCGAACGTCTCTTCCACGAAAACGAGGCGCTCCGGCGGCTGTGGCTCACCCCGCCGGGTCTCGCCCTCGAACATGCCGCGGGCCTCTTCGGGCTGCGCTTCGCCGCGCCGGGCGACGTCCCGAGTCTGCGCGAAGCGCTCGGCTCTGCGATGGCGACGCCCGGAGCCACGGTCGTCCACGTGCGCATCGCTCCGGAAGGCACGCGCCGAACGATGCGCGCGATCGGCGAGCTCGTCGAAGCGCGCGTCCGCTCGGCGCTCGGAGGACCCGGATGAGCCTCCCGCTCGTCCTTTTCCACGGCTTCACGGGCAGCCCCGCAAGCTTCGACGACGTCCTCACGCGCCTGCCCACGCAAAGCGCGCTCCGACCCTCCCTCCTCGGTCACGGGGTCGACGACGACCGCGTCCGCACGTTCGACGACGAAGTCGACCGACTCGCGGCGACGCTCGGAAGGGCGCCCGCGCACCTTTGCGGCTATTCGCTCGGCGCGCGCCTCGCGCTCGGCATCGCGGTGCGCCACCCCGCGCGCGTGGCGCGCCTGACGCTCATCGGCGTCCACCCCGGCCTGCGCACCGAAACGGAGCGCGACGAGCGACGGCGCGCCGACAGGCGCTGGCTCGAGCTCCTCGAGGGATGCGGCATCGCGGCCTTCGTGGACGCCTGGAGCGCCCAACCCCTTTTCGCCACACAGCGGCAGGTTCCCGAAGCGGCGCGCGAGCGGCGGAAGCGCGAGCGGCTTTCGCACGATCCGCGCGGCCTCGCGCGCTCGCTGCGCGTCACCGGGCTCGCGGAAATGCCCGATTTTCGCGCGCACCTCGGGAAGGTACGCATTCCCGTGACGCTGCTCACGGGTGAGCTCGACGCGAAGTTTTCCGCCCTCGCCGACGAGCTCGTGAGACTGTTCCCCGACGCTCGGAGAACCAGCGTTCCCGGTGCGGGCCACGACCTCTTGCTCGAACGACCAGATTTGGTAGGGCCGGTGCTCACATGACCGATATCACCTGGAAAAAACTCGAGGGCTACGAAGACATCGTCTACGAAAAGTCGGACGACGGCATCGCCAAGATCACGATCAATCGGCCCGAAGTCAGAAACGCGTTTCGGCCGTTGACCGTGAAGGAGATGAGCCGCGCGTTCGACGACGCGCGCGACGACTCGAACGTCGGCGTCGTCATCCTCACGGGCGCGGGGAAAGACGCGTTCTGCGCGGGGGGCGATCAAAAGGTGCGCGGCACGGGGGGCTACGTCGGTAAGGACGGCATTCCGCGCCTCAACGTCCTCGACCTCCAGCGGCAGATCCGCACCCTGCCGAAGCCGGTCATCGCGATGGTCGCGGGCTACGCCATCGGCGGCGGTCACGTGCTCCACCTGCTCTGCGATCTCACGATCGCAGCCGACAACGCGCGCTTCGGGCAGACGGGACCCAAAGTCGGAAGCTTCGACGGCGGCTACGGCGCCGCGTACATGGCGCGCATCGTCGGCCAGAAAAAGGCGCGCGAGATTTGGTTTACGTGCCGGCAGTACGACGCCAAACAAGCCCTGGAGATGGGCCTCGTGAACACGGTGGTTCCCTACGAGAAGCTCGAAGCAGAAACCGTGAAGTGGTGTCGCGAGATCCTCGAGCACAGCCCCATGGCGCTCCGCTGCTTGAAGGCCGCGCTGAACGCCGATTGCGACGGCCAGGCGGGGCTCCAAGAGCTCGCCGGCAACGCCACGCTGCTCTTCTATCTGACCGAAGAAGGGCGCGAAGGCCGCGACGCGTTCGTCGAGAAGCGCAAGCCGAACTTCAAGAAGTTCAAGCGTTACCCGTGAGGCAGCCGAGCGCGCTCGAAGCTCCCAGCGTGGCGCCGGGCTCGGTCCGCGCCTGGGTGATGGCGACTCGGCCGCCCACGCTGCTCGCCGCCGTCGTTCCCGTCGCCGTCGGGACGGCCGTCGCCGCGGCCGAGGGCTCGGCGCGCACGGGGCCCGCGCTCGCCGCGCTCGTCGGGGCGCTCCTCTTGCAGATCGGAGCGAACTTCGCGAACGACGTCTTCGATTTCGAGAAGGGCGCCGACACCGCCGAGCGCCTCGGGCCCGTCCGCGCCGTTCAAGCCGGGTTGCTGAGCCCGCGCAGCGTTCGGCGCGGCATGTTCGTGGTGTTCGCGCTCGCGCTGCTCGTCGGCGCCTACCTCACGAGCGTCGCAGGTCCGGCGGTCGTCGTCATCGGCCTCGCTTCGATTGCAGCGGCGGTTCTCTATACCGGCGGTCCCTACCCGCTCGGCTATCATGGGCTCGGCGAGCTCTTCGTGCTCCTGTTCTTCGGCTTCGTCGCGGTCGCCGGAACGGCGTTCGTGCAGCTCGGCAACGTACCCGGGCTCGCCTGGTGGGCGGCCGTGCCCGTCGGAGCGCTCGCCACGGCGATCCTCGTCGTCAACAACCTGCGCGACATCGCGACGGACGCGCCGGCGGGCAAGCGGACCCTCGCCGTGCGGTTCGGCGAGCGCGGCGCCGTGCTCGAGTACGTTCTCTGCGTAGCGGCGGCCTACGCGGTGCCTGCGCTGCTCTTCTTGCGAGGGCACGCGGGGCCGCTCGTGCTCTTGCCCTT
>DASUTR010000819.1:0-2415 GCA_036374535.1 Polyangiaceae bacterium | reverse complement strand
TCCAGCTCAAACTGAGCGACTGCAGCGTTGCCGGCAAGCCGATCGCGGCGCCGCTCAGCACCCGCTCGGCGCGTTCAGCGTAGACACCGGCTCCCGCGGCGAAGGGCGCGAGCGCATGAGCGAGTTCGGCGACCGTCGCGTAGCGCTGGTCGCGATCCTTCTCCAAACAGCGAAGCACCACCGTTTCGAATCCCGGCGGTAGTCCCGGCCGAAGCCCCGCGAGCGCCGGCGGCACCTCGTTCACGATGCGTGTGCACACTTCCGTGAGTGATTCGCCTGAAAACGGCGCGACGCCGCTCATGGCTTGATACAAGATCGCTCCGAGCGACCAAATGTCGCTGCGGGGGTCGACCGAGCGCGGCGAGTGCACCTGCTCGGGCGACATGTACAGCGGCGAGCCCACGAACGCCGTCGTCTTCGTCAGGGAAAGCTCGGCGACCGAGCTCATGCCGAGTGACTTCGAAACGCCGAAATCGAGCACCTTCAAGATGCGGCTGCCGTCGGCGCGCTCTGCGAGAAACAAGTTCTCCGGCTTCAGATCGCGATGGACGATGCCTGCCGCGTGGGCTTCGGCGATCGCGTCGATGGCCTGCATCACGTAGACGACGGCTTCCTCGACCGGCAGCGTGCCCCGACGCACGAGCTCGGCGTCGAGATCGTTGCCCTGCAGGTACTCCATCACCATGAACGGCGAGCCGTTCGCCAGCGTTCCGACGTCGAGGACGCGCGCGACGTGCTCGCTGCGAATCCGCGCCGCTGCTCGTGCCTCGCGCCGAAAGCGCTGAACGGCTTCGCTGCCCTCGATGTGGCGACCGTGCAGCACTTTGATCGCGACTTCTTGCTCGAGCTCCAAGTGCCAAGCCAAGACGACGAGGCTCATGCCTCCGGAGCCGAGCACGCGATCCACGCGATACTTGTCAGCGACGACGTCACCGTCGCTCAGCGGGGCGCTCGGGGCACTCACCGCGCGAGTATCGCACGCGCCTCAGCGCGCACCAGGGCATATGAAGTGTGTGATGTTCTTCCATGGAGCCCTGCAGCTGGTCCACCTCCCGTGTGCGGGATGCACGAACATCGGCGCCATCGTCACGAAACGTCGTCGACTCCACGCGCGCCGCGCGCAAGGAAAGTGCACGTCGTGGTCGTGCGCGTGACGACGCGCGCGGACGTCGCGTCATACGCAAGCGAATCTCCGTGGCAATTGTCGTCGGGCAACCTCGAGACCAGGGAGAGGCTAGGCGTCCCCAGCGACGGCGCCGTCGAGCGGCAACGATCACCGAAGTAGGGAGAGATGGTGCGATCCAACCGGCGGGCCGGGCCGGTGAGGCAATTGATCGCGTGGGGGCTTCAGCCTCCGAATTCGAGACCGACGAGAAACCGGTACTGTACTTGCGGCACTCCTCGAGCGCGCGGCGCGACCCATCAGGTTCGTCGCGCTGCGGTGCGCGCAGGCAATGCTCGCGTTGCGCCTTGGGATCGGCAGTGACGACTGCGAGCCGATCGAAGTCGGTCGCAGCGAGGTTCTTCATGTCGTTGTCGCGTACGCGGAAAAGCAGCGTTATGCCGCCGATGTCGTGCAACCCGCGAGGAATGTCGAAGGGTGTGTCCGCCATCAGGGCGGCGTCGTCACCCTGCGAGGGCAAAGGTGAAGCGACATCCGGCAACGCTGCGCGGACACGTCGCAACGCTTCCGCCGTGATCTGTTCGTGACAGCCGCTCGTGACGGGCGATTGTCATCATGCTCCGCGAGTTCAAGAGATCCTGGCAGCAGGGTCACCCGCTATCGGCGAACAAACCCAAATGCATGGGACGTCTCTGCGCGCCGTGGCGTTGTGTCACCGCGGCGACGGCGCGCCGTTATGCATAGTGGGAACAGCGCGAGAATTTCATGTCGCGCCATCATTTGCGCCGTCGATTCGAGGAATCACCGCGGCCCTTGACCTGGCGTGCATCGGCGGTCGGCTCACGGCGGAGCAGTTCGCGACGAGCGCGGCTGCGGACGTTGCGTGTTGCAACGACCACGAAATTTCCTGCGCACCGCGCCGGCGCATCGGGTTGGTCCATGTGAAGGAGCACGGCATGCGTCACCATTTGTCATCGCTAGCAAGTCCGTTTTTCGTAATGACCGTAGTCAGCGCTTGTGGCCAAGAGTCACAACAGCGCGATGGCGATCTTGCTTCGCTTCAGCAAGGCCTCGACAGCTCGCCCCTGACGGCCGAGTACTACAAGAGCAACAACTTAACCGGGGAGGGGGTGCTCACCCAGGATGACGACATCGACCACGATTGGATGGGGGGGGCTCCGCTCTCGGGTTTCCCAGTGGACTACTTCTCGGTGCGTTGGACCGGAAAACTTACCCCACCCGCCACGCGTACTTATACGTTCTATATCCATGCGTACGACGGAGCGCGGGTC
>DASUTR010000818.1:0-5046 GCA_036374535.1 Polyangiaceae bacterium | reverse complement strand
TGACGGCGAGGGCGGGAAGCGCGGGCCAGAGCAAGACCGAAGAGCCCTGCGGCAGAAACACAGCGCTCCAGATCTCGCCGTCGAGGAGCGTACCGAACAAGAGCTTCACGTTTTCGAGGATCGTTTGCGCGAGTGTTCCCCCGTCGACGTACGGATTGAGCGGCAGCCATTTCACGAGCGCCGTCGTCGTCGTGCCGTGTCCCGTGAAGAGCCGATGGACGAAGGAGGGCAGGAGCGCGAGCGCGAGCGCGGGTAGGGCGAGCAGGCGTCGCTTGCCGCGCGCGTGGACGCCGAGCGTCACCGCCACCGAGAGCGTCGCGATGACGCCTTCGGGGCGAACCAACGGGCCGAGGCACGCGAGCGCGAGGAGCTCGTGGGGCTTCGGGCGCGCGGCGGGTTCTGCCTCCGCCCATTCGGCGGCGCGTCGAGCGGTCCGCATCAGCACCCAGCCGAGCGGCACGACCTCCATGCCGCTCGTCGCGTACCAGAGGTACCCGCCGAACGTGAGCACCATGAGCTCGGCGGCGAGCGCTCCGTCGCTGCTCAAGAGCCGTTCGCTCGCGCGGCGCGTCTCGTAGCCGAGCGCCAAGAGGGAAATCCAGCCGAACGACCAGGCCGCCCAGATGACGAGCTCGCCGCGCAGCCCGAGGCCGTACGGCACCGCGAGCAAGAGTGGCCAGAGCAGGCTCGTCGCGCCGGGAGCCGGCTCCGCGCCGGGCGTGTAGGCGAAGCCGCGGCCCTCCCAGAACGAGCGCGCATACTGGAAGTGGATGAACGCGTCGTCGAGCGGCACCGAAGGTTCGCCGCCCGTCGTGGCGAGCACGCTCCGAATCGACAGAAGGCCGAGAATGCCGGTGATCGCGAGCCGGACGGCGTGACGCCGGAGCTCGTTCTTCGCTCGCAGGGCGAGCCGTTCGCGCGTCGGCGTCACGGTCGTCTGTATACTCCACGGCCGCCCCGACCATGCCCGAGCTCCCGCTCACGAAAACCCCGCCGCCGAATCCGTACGCCGAGGCGCCGCGCCTGCCCGATACGGACTCGGTCGATCCGCGCGCGCTCGTCGGCGCCGAGGGCCCCATCGAACTCGAGATCGGGCCCGGCCGCGGGGGGTTCCTCTACGAACGCCTCGCCGAGGACGCGAGCGTGTGCATGGTGGGGCTCGAAATCCGGCGCAAGTGGGCGACGATCGTGGACCGTCGGCTCGCCGAGCGCGGTTACGGCGGGCGTGCGCGCGTGTTCGCGGAGGACGCTCGCCAGGCCCTCCGCCGCTTCGTCGCGGAGAGCGTGTCGCGCGTCTACGTCCATTTCCCCGACCCGTGGTGGAAGAAGCGTCACCACAAGCGCATCGTCGTCGGTGCGCCGCTGCTCGACGACATCGCGCGCGTGCTCGTTCCGAACGGCGAGGTATTCGTACAGACCGACGTCGAGGAGCGCGCGGCCGCGTTCGAGATGCTCTTCGATGCACACGCGGCGTTCGCGCCGCACGCCGGGAGCGCGCGCGTGACCGAGTACCCGTTCGGCGCGCGAAGCCCCCGCGAACGCCGCGCTCTCGCCGACGGCTTGCCCGTGTTCCGC
The DNA here is from genome assembly GCA_036374535.1 of Polyangiaceae bacterium. Taxonomy (GTDB): domain Bacteria; phylum Myxococcota_A; class Polyangia; order Polyangiales; family Polyangiaceae; genus PMG-095. The sequence goes on along the minus strand of DASUTR010000818.1, from coordinate 3,471 downwards.
TTGCGCTATCAGCGCCGTTGACGCTCGATTTACAACGCAGAGCCGCCGGTACTAAAATCAGGCCTCATGCGACGCGCACTCCTCCTGCCGCTTCTCGCCCTGGCGTGCTCGACGTACCGCGAGGACTTGAACCGCGGCCAGCGCCTCTACGAAGAGAACCAATACGACCGCGCCCTCGCGATCTGGCGCGTCCTCGAGGACGACGTCGATTCCCTGACTCCGAACGATCAGGCCCGCTACGCCTACTTGCGCGGGATGACCAATTACCGTCTCGGATACCGCCCGTACGCGCGTCACTGGCTCGGCGTCGCGCGCTCGATCGAGAAAGAACATCCGGGCGGCCTCAACCAAGAATGGAAGGATCGCCTCGCGAAGTCCCTCGAGGACCTCGACAAGGACGTCTACGGCGGCGGCGAAGGTTTCGGCGAGAAATCCGGCGACGCGGCCGACGCCGGCGCCGCGGAAGCGACGCCGCCGTCGAGTCCCTGATCCAGAGCGTGAACGCCGCGCTGTTCGCTACTTCGCGGACGGCGGGTAACTGCTGCGAAGCTTGACGATCCGATCCTTCGTCATGAGCTTCTCCTTCTTCAACTGAGCGACCGTCTGCTGTTCGGTCGGCGTGAGATACGCGCGCCGATCCAAGCGAGACACGGTTTGGTCGAGGTCCCGGTGTCTCGATTCGAGCGTGGACAAATACTCTTTCAGCACGGACTCCTTCATTGCACCGCTCTCCTTCTGCCCCTCCGCGCCGGTCGTTTTTCGCGATGGAGCGCGGGCCCCATCGACGACCGTTCGCCCTCTCGTTGTTGCCGTGATCGGTGTCCTGACTTCCCGCTCACGTGACCAAGGTACGCCTGTCAGGCTCTGCGTCAATGACAAGTTTTCTCCCATCGACTCGCATCGAATGGCCAGAAACGTGCCAGCCGCGGTCTCTATCTGGAACATGACCACGCTGGTGAAAGGAGCTTCCCCCACGCACTATTCCCGCCAGGTTTCCCTCGGGCTTCGGAGGGGCGCCGCGCTACGCTTGGTTCGAATGCGGTCTCTCGCAACATGGCTTCTCGCAAGCAGCGTGCCTGCGATCGTCGGTTGTGCGGGCGAGCGATCCTCCGACGTTGCGAGGAGCCCCACTGCCCCGTCTCGCATCGACGTACCGCGCACGGTCATCACGCCCGATTCGGCGACGAGCCTGCCCGAAATGTTCGAGAAGGCGCGGGCAAAGGCCAACGCGGGGGATCTCGAGGGCGCGGCCGCGCTGTTCGACCGCATCGTGCAGCACGAGCCCGACGGTCCGCTCGCCGCGCCGTCGCTCTTCGAGGCCGGCGACGCCCACGACCGTCTCGGACACCATCAAGCAGCCATCGCGCGCTACCGCGCCGTCGTCGAAAAGCATCCGTCGAGCGCGCTCGCGAAGGACTCCGCGCTTCGTTGCGTGCGGCTCCTCGCTTACGTCGAAGACTTTCCGTGGGCGGGCCGTTTCGCGGATCGACTGCTCGAGCGTCGCGCCGAGCTCCGGCCGATCGAAGAAGTCGTCGCCTACGGCGGCAAGGCACTCGCGCTCGTCGCCGAGGGAGACGATGCGAGGGCGCTCACCTACGTCGAGCGCGGACGCGACGTCATCGAGCGCCACCAGCTCGACGCCGCGGGTCGGATCCCCCGCGACCTCGCGCAACTCTATTACGCGCTCGGCGAGGTGTACCGGCTTCGAGGCGAGCGGATCCGCTTCGTCCCGGCTCCTCTGAACCTTGCCGTGACGCTCGAGCAGCGCTGCCAGCTCGTGCTCGACGCACAGCGCGCTTACTCGGACACTTGGCGCGCCTACGACGCTCACTGGTCGTCGATGGCGGGGTACCGCGTCGGCGAGCTCTATCAGCGACTGCACGAAGATCTCATGCAGCTCGATGCGCCCATTTCGGCGGACACGAAGTCGCGCAAGGATCTTTACGAAGCCGCGATGCGACTCCGCTTCACGGTGCTGCTCGAGAAGGCGCGCGGGATGATGGAGCACACGCTCGTCATGGCCGAGCGCGAGGGCGAGCGGTCGACCTGGGTCGCGCGCGCTCGCGAAGCGAAGGCCCGGCTCGAGCTCGCCGAGAAAGCGGAGGCCGACGCCCTCTCGCGCCTGCCTTACACGAGGGCCGAGCTGCAGGCGGCACTCGACGAAATCGGCCAGCGGGCCAAGGCGAAACCGAGGGAAAAACCTCGCTGATTCGCGCGGCCATATGTCGGGTATGAATTATGCTTGACAGTCCCAGGACCCGGCGCTACGAGGCCCACCGTCCTCCTCGAGCCCCGCCAATCTTCCCCGCTGTCCGAAAGTAAAGGGGGAAGTGATAGGTGGGGTGCCCCCTTTTGTTGGCGGCTGCGGCGACGCATCTTTCCAACGCGGGTGGCGCCGCTTCGGCGGCCGAGGCGGCGTGAGCAGCCAAAGCTCACGAGCCGGATCGTCCGATGCACGCCCACCTCGCCCCGCCGACATCCCTGAGCGCGTCACCGCGCATGCGGCGACGTGCGCGCCTGGCTGGCGTAGCTCAACTGGTAGAGCACCTGTTTTGTAAGCAGGTGGTTGGGGGTTCAAGTCCCCCCGCCAGCTCAACCGCCGTTTCAGCCAGGACGGCTTGTCAGTTCAGTCCCTCGGAGGGTTGCCCGAGCGGCCAAAGGGAGCAGGCTGTAAACCTGCCGGCTCACGCCTACGTTGGTTCGAATCCAACACCCTCCACTTGTCAGGTTAGCCCCTTCCTGCGGGGTGGTGCCGGGCAGCTTGTCCTGCGCGATAGCGCGGGCCTGCGCCCGCGCAGCCACCTGGTTTTGGGGGTTCGGCAAGTGTCTGATGCCCCGCGGCCTTCGCGGCTGAGTGCCAGGCCGCGCCGGTTTCGCCGGCTTTGTGTAGGGGTCCGGGCCTCAACTGCCGATCGTGATCTGGTCCTGCGGCTGGGAAGCCTCGCGGCACCGTCCGCGTTCGGAACTCGCCTGAATGCTTCGCTTTTTGCGGGAGTAGCTCAGTTGGTAGAGCGTCAGCCTTCCAAGCTGAACGTCGAGGGTTCGAATCCCTTCTCCCGCTCCGGTTCCTGCTTCGGAAACAAAACCGGTCGGTCGGACGTAAGGGACGTCTCAATGTGGGCGGACCGCCGTTTCGGTCGGCAGGAGCCAGTCACCGCCCACCTAGCTCAGTTGGTAGAGCACGTCCTTGGTAAGGACGAGGTCACCAGTTCAATCCTGGTGGTGGGCTCAAGCCGTCGTTTCGATCATCATGACGCCCCTCGATCTCGCCCGGGTATGGGTCTCAACAATCCGAAGGGAGTCGGAAAGTAAGTCATGGCCAAGGAGAAGTTCAACCGCACGAAGCCGCACGTGAACGTGGGAACGATCGGACACATCGATCACGGAAAGACCACGCTGACGGCGGCGCTCGTGAAGGTGCAGTCGAAGAAGAAGCTCGCGAAGGAGATCAAGTACTCCGATATCGCGAAG
>DASUTR010000817.1:0-4410 GCA_036374535.1 Polyangiaceae bacterium | reverse complement strand
CGGGCGTCGTTTCTGCGCTCTTCTTCTTGCAGGCGAGAAGCGCCCCGAAGATGAGCCCTGCCGAGACCAACGCCGTCCACCGCTCGTAGCGCGCCATGAAGTCCTCCTGACCGTTCCGAGCCTTGTTACTCCACCCCGTGCCGGAAGTCTTCCTTCGCGCCGGGGCGATGCGAGCTCACGGCGCCGGTCGTGTCGACGGCTGGGCAGGCGGCCCTGCGGCCGGGGGCGGTGGCGTCGTCATGCTCACCGGAGGCCGCGACGCGAGGCAGCGCTTGATGCCCGCGATGATCTCGGGCGTCGCGCCGGCCTTGGGAAGCTCGGGCTCGCCCATCACGTTGACGAACAGACGATCGGAAAGGGGATCGCCCCACCACACGAAGAGCGCTCTTCCTTTGAGGTTCGCGTCCGGCACGCCGCCGCCGCGCCCGCCGTACCACGCGCGAGAGTCGCTGCTGTTGTTCCGGTTGTCGCCGAGCACCCACGTCTCGCCGGCCTTCACGTAGTACGGCCCCTGCTCTCCGTCGGTGCGGCCGTCTTCGAACAAGGTGAGGTACGAAACCTCGCCGAGAAACTCGACGAACAGGTCGCCCCGCTTCGCGGGATTCGACGCGCCCTCGCGGTACTCGTACGGTCCGACGCGACAGCTCGGGACGCGCCAGCCGTTGATGATGGGATGGCCGCCCTCGACGAGCAGCGTGTCGCCCGGGAGCGCGATCGCTCGTTTGATGAAGTCCTGCGAGGGCTGGTCGGGAGCCGTGTCGGGGTAGACGAAGACGAGGACGTCGCCGCGCTTCGGTGGGAGCGACTCCCAGAGCCTCACGCTCGTGAACGGAATCTGCGGCCCGTAGGCGAGCTTGTTCACGAAAATGTGGTCTTGGATCTGCAGCGTCGGCAGCATCGACCCGCTCGGGATCTTGAAGGCTTCGATGACGAACGCGCGCAGGAGCAGCGCGACGCCGATCGCGACGAAGATCGACTCGGCGTACTCGCGGAGCTCGCCCTTGCGGAAGCGGCCGAGGTGCTTCTGGAACAGGCGCGCGGCGCGCTCGTGGGAATCGTCGAACAGGCCGACGTCGAACGGCGTCTTCGACATCGCGCGACGCAGGCCCTGAAGGCTCTCCGAGAGCTCCTCGCGGGCCGGCGCCGGCGTGCTCGACTCGATTTCGGGCCGGTGCTTTCGGAGGATGCGATCCGACTCGTCGAGGAGCTGCGCGGCTTGCTCGTAGGCGCGGAGCGCTTCCTTCGGCATGTCGTCGCGGCCGGTCGGGCCGGCGAGCGGCAAGACGTGCCGGTAGTGGTAGACGAGCATCTCGTACAGCGTGAAAAACCCGATCGTCGCGGGCACTCGCTGGTCGCCGATGTACCAGAGGAGCTTGTCGAGAATCGTCGTCGGGTTGAAGCCCTCGCCGGGGCTCAGCACCTTGACGGTGAGCCAGGCGAGCGCGAGCGGAAGCAGCAGAAACCACACCGGCCAGAGCACGACCTTGGCTTTTCGAAGGTCGCTGCTGGACGCCTTGGTCGTCTCGTTCGTTTCGCTCAAGGAACGTCTCCGATGAGGACGAGGTAGTCCACCTTCGCGGAGCTCGTCCCCGACGGTGCCGATTGTCCGGCCCGATCGCTGTGATCGATCAAGAGGTAGTAGCGACCCGGCGGCACGGCGACGTACCGTTTCGAGAGAGCGCCCGGGCGCACGACTTCGTCGAGCAGCGCCTGGCCGGCGAGCGGCTGCGCGCCGGGGGTTCGGATGTACGCGTCGGCGAGCGTGTCACCCACCGCTTGCGGTACGACGAGCGCATCGACCGACGCCGCTCCATCGACGCTGAGCGTGAGGTAGAGCGCGCGATCGTCGTCCTCGACGACGAATGCGCCGACGAAGTCCTGCTGGCCGGGCCGAAGCTCGGTGCGTTCGTTGTAAAGAACGCGCTTGTTCTCGGTGACGACTTGATAGGGATGGAGGGGCCGCTCGCCGAGCTCGATGACGCCCATGCCGAAATCGGTATCGCCGCGATCGCTCCAGCGAATGACCGTGAATCCCCGGCGAAGCTGGCCGTCCACGACGCGCTTACCGAGCTCGGCCGCGTCGACGCCGACGGCGGCGAGCGCCGCCTGCGCCGCGCTCGATTCGACCATCAGCGGCTGAAACGCGGTCGCGTCGACGAGTCGAGGCCGGAAGTAGACGTAGAGCGCGTCTTCGTGGCGCTGGAAGTCGGTCGCGTACTCGACGAGCCCGGCCGCGGTGAAGCCGACGCGCCCGACCGGATTGCCCCACACGTAACCCTTGCCCTGAAATTGAACGATGAACGACTTGCGCGTGTCCTCGTCCAAGATCTGTGATTGGCACGAGGCCGCGAAAAAGCGACCCGCGACGGGTTGATCGTCGGCGAGCTTGAGCGGCGCGCCGCCCTTCAGCATCTCCTCGCAAAACTGATCGAGGCCGAACTTCAGCATGTCGAAGCGCAGCGAGCGATTCGCCGGATCGTTCACGACACCGGAACCCAGGATCGCCATCGAGCTCATTCCCACGCTCTCGCGCGAAGGACAGCCCGTGAGGAGCGCGCTCGCCGCGACGGCGTAGGGGAGGATGGTGGAGCGCAAGGGCACGCGGCCGCGGAGCGTAGCCTCGTCTCCGCCGACAAGCTACCGGTTGACAGCCTCGGGCTCCGGCCGCAAGGCTCGAAAACCATGATGGATGTCGCGGTCGTCGGTGCCGGCGCCTGGGGCACCGCGCTCGCCCTCACGCTCGCCGAGCGGGAAAACGTCCGTCTCTGGACCTGGCAAGAAGAGCACGCCCGGGCGCTCGTCGCCGAGCGGGAGAACCGGGCATTCCTTCCGGGCTTCTCCCTGCCCCCCAACGTGGCGCCCACGGCGAACCTCGCCGAAGCCCTGGGCGGCGCCGAGCTCGTCGTGCTCGCGCTGCCCACGGAGACCTTGCGAGGGACGCTGGTCGCCGCGCGTGACGTCCTGCCGCGCGTTCCCCTGGTCGTCGCCAGCAAAGGAATCGAAAAGGCGACGCTGCTCTTGCCGACCGAAATCGTCGACGACGTGCTCGGTCCGCCGGCGCACGGGCGTACCCTCGCGCTCTCGGGGCCGAGCTTCGCCCTCGAGGTTGCCAAGCGCTTGCCGACGAACGTCGTCGTCGCGGCGAAAGACCACGCGCTCAGCGTCGCCGTGCAGGGGCGCATCGCCACGGAACGACTGCGCGTCTACTCGAGCGACGACCCCGTCGGCGTGCAAGTCGGGGGCGCGCTGAAAAACGTGATCGCCATCGCAGCGGGCGCGTGCGACGGGCTCGGCTTCGGTCACAACACGCGCGCCGCGCTCATCACGCGAGGGCTCGCCGAAATGGCGCGTCTCGCGCTCAAGAAGGGCGGCAACGTGCTCACGCTCGCGGGGCTCGCCGGCCTCGGCGATTTGGTGCTCACGTGCACCGGTGAGCTCTCGCGCAACCGCACCGTGGGTTTCGAGCTCGGGCGCGGCCGGCCGCTCGCCGACGTGCTCGCGGGGCTCGGCCACGTCGCCGAGGGCGTCACTACTGCCGAAAGCGCGCATCGTCTCGCCGAGAAGCTCGGTGTCGAGCTGCCGATCGCGAGCGAGGTGTACGCGGTGCTCTTCGAGAACAAGCCCGTGCCGGAAGCCGTGCGCGACGTGCTCGCGCGTCCGCTGCGAAGCGAGTGGTGATCGGTCGAACCTCGGCGCCGCGCTAGTCCGCGCTCGTCTGTCCGCCGGAGCCCGCGCCGCCGCTGCCCGCGCCGCCGTTGCCCGCGCTCGTCTGTCCGCCGGAGCCCGCGCCGCCGTTGCCTGCGCCGCCGTTGCCCGCGCCCGTTCCACCGGAGCCCGCGCCACCGCCGCTGCCTGCCTGTCCGCCGCCCCCGTCCAGGGGAAGGCAGCGGGCTCGCGCCGCTCCGGGCGTCGTAGCGCCGGCTTGCGTGCCCGTACAACCGTACGGACACGTCGTCGCGATGGCCGTCGCCCAGCGCCCGTCGAGCCCGCATACCTCGAGCTCGTCGGCGTCGCAGCGCGAGTCGGGGACGCGCTCCGGGTCCGCGGGATCGCGCGGCACGCATTCGACGCACCCGAGTCGCGCGAGCGCAGCGCTCTCCGCGATGCACGCGGTTCGCGTCAAGCACGTCTCCGGCGCGCCGTAGCGCGCGTCGGTGCCGCAGGTCGCCTGGTTCGTCGCATCGACGCAAGTCTTGCTGCGCGGGATGCACTCGTCCTCGCAAGCGGCCGTCCCGCTCGCCTGCTGATCGTCCTCGGTGCAGAGGCCGCGGTCGCAGAGCACCGGCGGCCCCCACGCGCCGCGGGCGTTGCACGTCGCAAGGCGATCGCCGCCCGGCTCCCCGTCCTCGCCGACACAACGCGTTTGATCGGGAAAACACTCGATGGCGCCGCAGATGATGCGACGAGGCG
>DASUTR010000816.1:0-2719 GCA_036374535.1 Polyangiaceae bacterium | reverse complement strand
GCGCTCGGCGGCCTGGGCACGCACCACGAGCTCGTCGCGAAGGAGTTGCTCTTGCACGTCCGCATCCAGGTACCGCCACACGATGCGGACGCTGTCCATGGGAGCCGGCACGTAGCTCACGAGCATCTCTTTGCGAATCGTCGCGCACGTGCCGTCCCAGCGCAGGATGTCGACGTCCGTCGGACCGCTCACGACGACCTTTCGGGACGCTCCGGGGCCATTTTCGTGCAGTACGAGGACTTCTTCGCCGAACGCGAGCCAGCGGTCGCTGCGCTCGCCGTCGTAGACGTTGACGGGCTCGACGCGCTCGGCCTTCACGTAGAGGCGTTGCCAGGGCGTTCCACGCGAGAACAGGAACAGCGCGAGCTCGGGATACTTCGAGCGGCACATCTTCTCGGCAAAGGCGCGGGGCGGCGTGCAGCCTTCCGCGCGCGAGGAGCAGTCGTTCGGCACGTCGCGGGTGAGCGCCGGGTTCTCGGTCGCAGGCTCCGGCGCGGGAGGAAGGGGCGCTTCCTTGGGGGAGGTCGGCGCGGCGGCGGTTCGCGTTGCGGGTGCCGGCGCTTCGGGGGCCGGCCCAATCGCCGAGCGTTGCGGTCCGCACGCGCCGGCGCCCACGAGCGCGACCGCGGCGACGACGGAGTTCCAAATCGAGAACGCTTTCGTTCGCATCGTTTTGCCTTCGGGCCTGCTCGAGAACGGCAGACGCCCGTCCCGAAGTAAGTGCGTTCGGTGCCGGCGTTTTACGAGTCGGGCTCGTCCGTCGACGCGTTTCCGACGTAGGTCCAAGTGGGGCGATCGGAGGGGATGGACGACCGGCTCCGGATCCGTGACACCTGAATTTGCGTCTATGCTGCGCCGCGTGTCGAAGCCCTCGAATCCCGTCTGGGCCGAGCTCGTTCAGCTCGTTCCGGTGATCACTCTGGCGCTCCCGTTCATCGTGAAGGGCGAGGTCGAGCTCGCGCGTGCGGCGTCAGGCTTTCTCGTCGGCGCCGTGTCGTTCGTGCTCGTGTCGGGGCTCGTGCTCCACCGAAGGGCCGTCTTGAATCCGATCCTCGTCGGAACGGGCGTGTGGCTCGTGCTCGGCGCGCTCGCCTTCAACGTTCCCGTCGACGTCCTCGCGTCGAGCTTCGTCACGACCCAAGGTTTCTCGCTGTTCATCGTGATCGGCGTGGTGGGGCTCGTCGCGACGTTCGCGTCGCCCGAGGGATTCATCGGTGCTCGCAGCGACGACGCGGCGTGGGTTCGCCGCTCGTCGTTCGTTTTGCTGGTGCTTGCGGTCGCGGCCGCGGCGTGGGCGTTTCGTTTTCGCTCCGACATTCGTCTCGGCGGGGGCGTGCCCTTCATCGTCCTCAATGTGGTCCGGCGCGTCGTGATCCGCCGCGCGTCGTGACGTCGACCTTCGCGTCGTCGAGCGCGTCTTCTCCCGCCAGCGCCGCCTGCTCTTCGAGCACGCGAAAACGCTCCGCCGGCCTGCCGAAGACGTACCGGATGCGCCCGTCGTCTTCGAATTCCAAACTCACCTCGACGTTCGCGTCGCGCGAGAGCTCGGTCAGCAGAGTGTCGGCGTACTCTTCCGTCACGTCGAGAGCGCGCGCGGCTTCCGCGGCCGTGATCATCCCGTTCCGGTGCGCGATCGCGGCCCGGGCCGCGTCGAGCTCGACGCTTCGCTGTCGCCGCGTGCCGTGGCCGCGAAGCCTGCGGCCGCCCAGAACGAGGAGCAGGCCGAAAAACAAGCTCACGATGGCGAGCGGCACGCCGAACGCGAAGCCGACCACCGTGCCGGGCCAGATCGATTGAAGGAGCAGGAGCAAGCCCAGCGCCGCGGACAGACCGAAGACGAGCACCCCCGACCCGAGGAGCATCGCGGCGGCTCCCCCGAACCGCGCCGGTCTACCGGCGAGCGACAGCGTCGGTGCGCTGAGCGGGACCCGCGGCGCGCCACACGCCGCGCATTGACCCTGAAGGCCGCGCAGCACGATCGGAGCGGACCGCCGGCATCGAGGACAAGCCGAGCTGAACGAGAGTGTGGCCATCGGTGCGAAAACATCCTAGCTCCAGCGCGGACCCTCCGCTCGGTGCTCCGGCGTTCCCGGCGAGGGATGCGTTCTGCCACGCCATTCCCGGCCGTCACTCGTCCCGGCGCGTGTCTCCGAGCGCGATCCTGAGTGCTTCGTAGCCGTAGCGCTTGCGGATCCCGTCCATCGCGCGATGGAGCTTTTCGTGGTCGAAAAGCGAAAGCTGCTCGTCGGACGGCACCAGATTCGAGAGGCGGACTCCGAGCAGCCGAATGGCGGTTCGGCGGCGGCGCGCCTGCCGGAAGACGGAACGAACGACGTCGAAGAGCTCGAGCTCCGAGCACGTCGGCGTCACCGTCCGCGAACGCTGCAGCGTCTCGAAGTCCGCGTAGCGGAGCTTCAACGTAACCGTACGTGCTTTGACGCCGCGCTTTCGCGCCCGAAAGCACACGCGCTCGCAGAGCGCGCACAGCATGGCCTCGATGCACGTCGGATCGCGCACGTCCTCCCGGAACGTGCGCTCGTTCGAGAGCGTACCGTGCGTGACGCCCGACGGATCGTACTCGAGAAAAGCGGGCCGCTCGCGCCCGAGCTCGTGCATGCCTTGCCCGCGGCAGCCGCGCTGGATCGGCTCCGCCCATGCGCCGAAAACCTTACGCAACGTGGGCAGGGGTGCGTTCGCGACGCCCGCGAGCGTGGTGACG
>DASUTR010000815.1:0-7769 GCA_036374535.1 Polyangiaceae bacterium | reverse complement strand
CGCCGCGCTTCATTCAGGAGATCGACGAGCAAGAGTCCCTGCCCGCCCATGGCCACGAAGCGCCCGTCGGGCGAGAACGCGACATCACCGCCGAAGTCGGGGCCCGGCACGCGCAGCACGGGCGTGCCGCTTTTCAGGTCGAGCACGAGGAGATCGCCCGAAGGGTAGAGGGCCGCCGCGAGGAGTCGATGGTCCGAGCTGAGATCCCACGCGTCGACGCGTTCGGAGAACGCGAGCACGCCGAGAGCTCGAACGCCGGGCGCCGAACCGGCGGTCCCCCGAGCGTAGAAGTGGAGCTTGCTCGAGCCTTCCGGAGGCGCCGCCTCGCGCCCCACGAGCAGCGTGCGATCCGGAGAAAAGCGCAAATCGAGCAACTTTTCCCGCGCCAGCGTCGCGAGCGCGCTGCCCGTTCGTGCGTCGTACAAAAGGAGTCCCTCGCCGGAGCTCACGACGAAGCGCGGCGGAGTCTCCGGCCACGCGAGCACGCCGCCCGTCTCGAACCGGCGGAAGCCAGCCACGGGATGATTTCCCACGAGCCGCGCCGAAGCGCGCTCGTAGACGCGTACCGTTGCCTCGTCGTCGCTCACGGCGAGCAGCCAGGCTTCACCCGGAAACAGATCGACCTGCCGCAAGTGACTTCGGCCGACGTGAATTCGCGAGGCCTGTGCGAACGAGCGGTAGCGTTCCGGACGAGACGCGGGAAGCGCCGCGCCCATGAACGCCGAGCTCGCGGGCAGGTCGAGCACGAGCGAGCCCCTGCCCGCGCCCGGCGTCACGAGCACGCTCGAGCTCCCCGCGACGAGCCCGGTGGCCGGGTTCGCGGAGCTCGCCGCGCTCGCCGAGGCCGACGGCGCACTCGCTTTGCGTTCCGCGTCGTTCGGAGGGGCCGGAGATGCTGCCGAGCAGGCCGCAGCGAGAACCAAGGCACTGGCGAGCGCTCGAAGCATGGGTCCCATCGTATTGCGTCTGCGCGCGGCCGGCGATCCCCCGGCGCGCGGCGCGCGGGAAGGCACGGGCCCGTTCGAGCTTCAGCCGAACGAACAGACGTATTCGGCGATGCCGCCATCGACCCGAATCGTGAAGCCGCTCTTACCGGGCACGTCGAAGCCCGAGCCGGCTGCGTAGTCGCGCGCCTCCTTCGAGCCGTCGAGCGTCACGCGACAGCTTCCGGCGACGATGTCCATGCGCTCCGGCGCATCGGTGCCGAAATGGTACTCGCCGGGATAAATGAGCCCGATGGTCTTCTTGCTCCCGTCGGCGAAGCGAAGCGTGTGACTCACGACCTTGCCGTCGAAATAGACGTTGGCCTTGGCCACGACGGTCACGTTGGAAAATTCGGGTTCTGTCATGGCGGCGAGACTAACCGAAGATCCGGCGCTTTTTGAGCCCGCGCGCAAGGCCGAACTTTTTTTCCCGCGCGCTGTAACGCTCGGCCGCCTCGCGGTACGTCGCGGTGGAGGCTTCGAGCATGACCCAGACAGGAACCCGAGTAGACGAGATCGCGGCGGGCATCTATCGCATCAGCACGCCCGTACCCCCGGAAGCGATGCCCGGCGGGTTCACCTTCAACCAGTTTCTCGTCGACGCGGACGAGCCGCTGCTCTTTCACACCGGCATGCGCTCGCTCTTCCCGGCGGTGCGCGACGCGGTGACCCGTGTGCTCGGCGACCCGGCTCGCCTGCGCTGGGTCGGCTTTTCGCACTACGAAGCCGACGAATGCGGCTCGTTGAACGACTGGCTCGCCCTCGCGCCGAACGCTCGTGCGGTTTGCAGCCAAGTCGCCGCGCTCACGTCGGTGAACGATTTCGCGACGCGTCCACCTCGAGCGCTCGCGGACGGTGAAGGACTCTCGCTCGGCGACCAGAAGCGCGTCGTCTGGTTCGACGCCCCGCATCTTCCCCATAACTGGGAGTGCGGCTACCTGTTCGAGGCGTCCACGCGCACGCTCCTCTGCGGCGATATCCTGACGCACGCAGGCGCGGCCGTGGACCCATTGACCGAAAGCGACGTCGTCGGCCCGGCCGAAGCCCTGCGCCGGGCCATGCCCGCGAGCGTCGCCGTCGAACGCGGGACGCGCCTGCTTCTCGAGAAACTCGCCGCCACGGAACCGACGACGCTCGCGCTCATGCACGGAAGCTCGTTTCGTGGCGACGGAGGCGGCGTGCTCCGAGCCTTCGCCGATGCTCTCGGCGTGTGAAGCCGCGGTCGGCGCGTGGTACGTTCCGGCGCGCATGGAAGCGCCGGACGGCGAGCTCGTGCGGGCCATCGCGGCCCTAGGCGCCGATGCGCGGAAGGCCGAGGCGGAGCTTTGCCGGCGCTTCGCCCCCCGCATTCGCCTGTACGGATTGCGGCACCTTCGCGACGAGGACCGGGCACGCGATCTCGTGCAGGCCGTGCTGCTCGGTGTGCTCGTGGCGGCGCGCGAGGGCCGAATCGACGACCCCGAGCGCGTCGCTCGCTTCATGCTCGGCACCTGCCGGAACGTGGCGCTGCGCATGAAGCAGGGCGACGCGCGCACCGCCGGTGCCGAGGCGCTCGACGAGCTCGCGGACGAGCTCGACGGGGTTCAGCGCGATCGGGTCGACATGGAGGCGCTCCTACGCTGCCTCGGCGAACTCGACGCGCGCTCGCGCCGCGTCGTCACGCTGTCGTTCAACGAGGAGCGCCCTGCCGAGGACGTCGCCGGAGTGCTCGGAACGAGCACCGGGAACGTACGCGTGATTCGTCACCGCGCGATCGCCGCGCTCCGGCGTTGCCTCGACGCGAAAGGTGCGGAGGCGAGCCCGTGAGCCCTCCCTGTTCGAGCCCCATCGCCTGGCAAACGCTGGTCGATTACTGGGCGAACGAGCTTTCACCGAGCGAAGGGGACGCCGTAGAAGAGCACGTATTCGGCTGCCCGGCATGCGCGGCGGAGTCGGCCCGCGTCGCCTCCGTCACCGAAGCGCTGCGCGCTCTCGTTCTGCCCGCGGTCACGCGCCGGCGCATCGACGCCCTCCGGGCCGGGGGACACCGCATCGAGGAGAACGCGTTTTTTCCCGGTGAACGCCGCGAAGTGGATTTCGCGCCGGGGGTCGATTTCTTGATTCACCGCCTGGAAGGGCTCGACTTCGCGGACGCCGAGCGTGTGAGCTTCCGGGTCGTCGCGGAGTCAACCGGAGAAACGCTCGGGGAGCTCGACGGCGTTCCCTTCGAGCGCGCCGAGGGCGCCGTGCTCGTCGCGTGCCAGCGCCACTACGCGTCCCTGCCCGCCGACACCGTGTTCGACGTGTCGATTCACACGACGAGCGGCGCGGTCCGGAAAGCGAAGTACACGGTCCTGCACCGCTTCGCCTGAGTCACGCCCGGCGCGCGCTCGAGTCGTTAATTTTGGCGCGAATGAGCGCTCTCGAGCAACAGGAAGTGCCGAGCCCTTCCAGCCAGGCTAAATCGTCTTCGAGCGAGGTTCAGTGAGCCACTCCCGTGCGCGTAAGGTCCTCTCCCATCGCGGTTTTCGCGTCACCTCCGTCGCGCCGCTCGTCGTCTTTGCCGCCGCGTGCTCCGAAGCGGCCACGGGCCCGTCGGACGAGTCGGGTGGAGGCACCGGCGCAAGCCGAGGCGGCTCGAGCTCCGGAGCGCAAAGCGGCGGCGCCGCCCCGCTCGGCGGTACGTCGGGAACTTCGACGGGCGGCACGAGCGGCGCCGGTCAGGGCGGAACGGCGACGGGCGGCGCGGGCGGTGTCGGAGCGAGCGCGGGCAGCGAAGCCGGAACGGCGGGCGCTTCCGCGGGAACGAGCGCGACGGGCGGCGCGGGTCCGACCGGCGGCAGCGGTGGAGCGGGCGCCGCGGGCGGTGCGGGAGCCGGCGGCCGCGGCGGGACGGCCGGGACCACGAACGGCGGAGGCAACGCCGGCGTGACGGGCGGCGGCGGCGGCAGCGCAGGGGGTGGCTCGGGAAAAGGCGTGGTCGGAACCCCGATTGGATTCGCGACGCTGAACGGCGGCACGACCGGCGGCGTGAACGGGGAGACGGTGACGGCGACGACGTACGCCGACCTCAAGACGTACGCGGAAAGCGCGACGGCCTACGTCATTCGCGTGCAGGGCACGATTTCGAACGGCGCGGACGGAGGACAGATCAACGTCAAATCGAACAAGTCGATCGTGGGCGCCGGCAACAACGCCTTCCTGAACGGCATCGGCCTGAACATCAGCAGTGCCAACAACATCATCGTCCAGAATCTGCGAATCTCGCTCACCGGCGTGACGACGCGCACGGACAAAGCCGGCGTCTACTCCTCGACCGGCGACAGCGGGCGGCCACAAATCCTCGTGAACGGCGGCGACGCCATCGGCATCCAGGGCACGAGCAAGAACATCTGGATCGATCACTGCGAAATTTTCGGCGAGAACCCGGACACGCAGACCAACATCGATCTTTACGACGGTCTCGTCGACGTGAAAAACCAGACGGGATTCATCACGATCTCGTGGAACTATTTCCACGACCAGCACAAGGGCGGGCTCGTCGGCTCGTCGGATACCGACATTTTCGCCGACCGCAAGATCACCCTGCATCACAACTACTACGACAAGGTAAAGCTTCGGATCCCGATGTACCGCGGCTCCGTGGGCCACTTCTTCAACAACTACGTCGTAGGTGCCACCGACGCGAGCGAGATCCGGGCGGGCACCTGCGTACGCGTCGAGAAGAACTATTACGAGCCCCTCCATTACTCCATCTACACCACGTCGGACTCCGCCGGCAGCACGCAGCGCATCGACAACGTCGAGGTGATGCGCACGTCGCGCGCCTACCCGAACGACTGCACCGCGGACATCCCCTACGCGTACGCTTCGGCGCTCACGAGCACGACGAACGACGTGAAGACCCTCGTCCCTCAATCGGCTGGCGTCGGAAAACTGTAGCGAAAGGCGGCTTCCGGCCCGCGGCTCTCGCTGGGCGCGCGATGGACTATGCTGGCGGCATGCGACACGGCCGCTCCCGGGGGGCCGTCACGTGACCGGCTCCCCCGAGTTCGAGGACGTGTTCGCGGTACTGTCGGCCGCCACGAGCGGCGACGCCACGGCACGCGTCGCCGTTCCCGAGGAACCGGACCTCGAGCACTGGCCCACGCGGCTCGGCATCGCGCTGAACGTCTTGCTCGAAGATCTCGCGTTCCGCGTGAGCGAGCGGGAAAAAGCCGAGGAGCGCCTGCGCCAAGCTCACAAGATGGAGGCCATCGGCCGACTCGCGGGGGGAATCGCGCACGATTTCAACAACATGCTCTCCGTCATCCTCGGCTATTCCGAAATGGCGATTCTCACGTTCGCCGCGAGCGAGCCCGCGCGCTCCGACCTCGAGGAGATCAAGCGCGCCGCGGAGCGAGCGCGCGAGCTCACTCGTCAGCTTCTCGCGTTCAGCCGCAAGCAGATCCTCGAGCCGAAGATTCTCGAGCTCAACCAGACGCTCCTCGGAATGGAGAAGATGCTGCGGCGATTGCTCGGCGAGGGCATCGAGCTCGGCCTGCTCACGCACACGCCGATCGGCAGAATCAAGGCCGATCCGAGCCAGATCGAGCAGGTCGTGATGAATCTCGCCGTGAACGCCCGCGACGCCATGCCGAACGGGGGCAGGCTCACGATCGAAACGAGCGACATCGAGCTCGACGCCCACTACGCCGAGCAACACTCCGAGGTAACGCCCGGACCGTACGTCTTGTTGGCCGTGACCGACGAGGGCGTCGGCATCCCCCCGGGCGATTGGGCGAGGATCTTCGATCCTTTCTTCACGACGAAACCGAAGGGCATCGGCACGGGGCTCGGTTTGTCTACCGTGCTCGGCATCGTTCGGCAGAGCGGCGGTCACATCTGGGTCTACAGCGAACCGGATCGCGGCACGACCTTCAAGCTCTACTTCCCCCGCTTGGACCTTCCCGCCGAGGCGCCCGCCCCGCAGTCGGCTCCGACACCCGGCGGTCGGGGCTTCGAAACGGTGCTCGTCGTCGAGGACGACGACCAGGTGCGTGCCCTTGCCCGCGCCGTCTTGGCGCGCCACGGCTACAACGTGCTCGAGGCCCAGAGCCCGGGCGAGGCCATCCTCGTCTGCGAGAAATATCCCGCCAAGATCCACCTCTTGCTCACCGACGTCGTGATGCCGCGCATGACGGGCCGCGAGCTCGTGGACCGCATCGGACCCGAGCGCCCCGAAATGAAGATCCTCTACATGTCGGGGTACGCCGACGATGCCATCGTCCATCATGGCGTGCTCGACGCCGGCATCGCCTTCCTGCCGAAGCCGCTCACGCCCGACGCGCTCCTGCGAAGGGTGCGCGAGGTCCTCACGGGCTGAGCGACTACCTTCTTTCGGACGCGCCGAGCACGTCGGCGACCCAAGCGCGCGCGGCTTCGAATTCGCCGAAGACCTTGCTCGGAAACGGCGGGGGCATGAAAAGCTGTACGCCCCAGTACAAGGTGCGCGCGATGAAGTCGTTCGCCACGAAGGCTTGCACGAGATACTTCTCGTTCTCCTCCATGTTCCGCTTCATGTGCGCGAGCATCATGCCGCGCTGCTCGGGGGTGAGCGCGGTGCTGCCCCGCGAGTCGACGATGAGGCCGAAGCGCTCCTTGCGCGCGAGAAAAGCATCCAGGCGCGCGAGCCCGGCGGTCACCGACGCGTCCGTGGGCCGGCCTTGCCAGCGCAGGACGACGATCGGCCATGACGTCTCGTCGAATTGGAAGTCCACCGCCTCTACCTTTCTCGGTCACTCGAAGCGAAAAGATTCATCGACGATGACGCAGGGCGAGAGCGAGCGCAATCGCCGGGGTCGGCCCGCATAACCCCGCGATTGAGCGAGGGTTAGAGCGTTCGACGCGCCGCAATGCGCGCGGCCGCCGACGACCAACCGGCGTCGAAGGCCCGCCCGACGACATCGAGATCGACGACGACGGGCGCGTGATCGGAGGGCGTCGGCTTGCCCTTGCGAGCCTCGCGGTCGATCTCGGCGCCGACGACGCGCGCAGCGACGGACGGCGAGACGAGCAGGTGATCGATGCGCATGCCGAAGTTCTTGTGGAACGCTCCGGCGCGATAGTCCCACCAGGAATAGCGGTCGGGCTCGGGATGCTTCAGCCGGTAGGCGTCGGAGAGGCCCCAGGCGACGAGCGCGCCGAACGCCGCGCGTTCCTCCGGCGAAACGTGCGTGCCGCCGTGGCAGGCCTTCGGATCCCACACGTCCGCGTCCGTCGGCGCGACGTTGAAATCCCCGCCGAGCACGAGCGGCTCCTCGAGCTTCCGAGTTTCGCGAAACCAGCGTGCGAGGCGCTCGAGCCAGACGAGCTTCGCCTGGTAGAAGATGGAGCCGAGCGTGCGCCCGTTCGGAGCGTAGATGCTGGTCACGCGAACCCCGCCGCAGACGGCCGAAATCATGCGTGCTTCTGCGAACGGCTCGTCGTCCCCCGCGTCCGAGGTGCGAGCCGTGCCGAGCGGATCGCCGAAGTTCCGAACGACGTCGCCGATGCCCACGCGGCTGGCGATGGCGACTCCGTTCCAACGCCCTTCGCCGTGGTGAGCGAGCTCGTAACCCTGGCGCGCGAACTCCTCGCTCGGGGCGTCGTCGTCGCCGAGCTTCGTCTCCTGCATCAAGAGGACGTCGGGGGCCGCGCGTTCGAGCCACCAGGTCACCTTCTCGAAGCGGGCGCGGAGGGAGTTGACGTTCCAAGTCGCGATGCGCACGTGCGCCGGGCACGCTAGACGCGCGCCTAGACGCAGGCAAGCCGGCGGACGCGGTCCCA
>DASUTR010000814.1:0-3053 GCA_036374535.1 Polyangiaceae bacterium | reverse complement strand
CGTGGTCGCCGAGCGTGGCGAGCCACTCCGTCAGCTTGGCTCGTTCGACCTCCACGCCGAACGGCCCCTCGAGCGTCCAGGCGCGCGGCCAGACGTAGGGTGCGCCCTCGCTCCGCAGCGCAAACGTGAGCTCGCTCGTGTCGAGTGGACGCTTTCCGGCCGCTTCGCGGAGAACGATGCGTTCCGCCACGCGTTCGAGCGCCCGATCGCTCCTCCCGCACGGCGAACCGTCGCCGGTTCGGGCGTCGAACGGCTGCGGCGAGCGCGTCGACGTCGCCCAGACATGGCGCTCGGCGGCGCGAGCGTCGTCCACCGGACGCGTGGGGTTACTCCGGACGGGCGTTTCGGGGACGGTGCTCGCCGGAGTCTTCCCCGAACAGGCGACGAGGACCAACGCCGACACGGCGGAGAGCCGCGGAGCCTTTCGGCGATGGGTGCGCTGTCGGTCCATGGGCCCAATTTGTGCCAGAGGTCCGTGGGGGGACCAAGGAATGGTAAGGTGAAGCCCCCGATTCCGAATGCGGGGACTTCCGAAGCACGCGTTCATCCTTCGCCCCGCCGTCCGCACGGTTCGTGGGCGGGTGTCCTGAGACCGTGAGAGCCCTTCCGAAAGCCACGACGGCGGTCAAAGTCGGCGCCTTTGCCGTCGTGATGATCGTTGCCGGTTTTCTCATCTACCGCTTCGTGAACAAGGCGGCGGGCGGCGGGAAGGGCTACGTCGTCTACTGCTTGATGAAAGACGCGGCGGGAATCGCGAAGCATTCCCAGGTGCGCATCGCCGGTATTCCGGTGGGCTCGATCGACGGGGTGAGGCTCGAAGGCGATCGGGCGCGCATCGATGTCCGCATGAACCCCGACGTCCCGCTCTACGAGGACGCGGCCGTCTCGAAGGTCGCGTCGAGCCTCCTCGGCGAGTACTACCTTGCCATAGCCGCGGGAACGGAGGGCAAGAAGAAGCTCGAGGACGGCGACCGCATCGTGAACGTGAACGAAGCGACGTCCACGGACCAGCTCATGCGCGAGCTCGCCGACATCGCGCGCGACGTGAAAAAGGTCTCGGAAGCGCTGGCTCAAAGCGTGGGCACCGATCAGGGACGCGAGGACATCAAGAAGACGCTCGACAATCTGGCGCAGGTCACCGAAGCGTTGAACCAGACCGTGCGCGAAAACCGCGAGACGATCCGCAACATCATGCTCAACGTCGAGGGCATCACGCAGCGGAGCGGCCCCGAGATCGAGCGCATTCTCGAAAACGTGCGCGTGACGACGACCGAAGTGCGCGAGCTCATGGCCAAGTCCGAAGAGGGCCAGGAGCAAAAGCCGGGTGAGGTCCGGCAGATCGTCGACAAGGTGAATCGGGCGAGCGACAGCCTGGAGAGCGCGCTCAAAAATCTCGACAGCGTCACGGGGCGTCTCGAACGCGGCGAGGGCACGCTCGGCCGCCTCAGCAAGGACGAAAAGCTCATCGACGAGGTCGAGGGGGCCGCCGAGACGATCAACGAGTTCGTCGGCGGCGTTTCGCGCCTTCAGACGATCGTCGTCCTGCGCACCGATTACCAATTTCTCGCCGCGGGCGTGAAAAGCTACGTCGAGCTTCGCGTCCAGCCGCGCGAAGACAAGTACTACCTCATCGAAGTGGTGAACGATCCGCGGGGGCTCACGCGCTACGAGCAGGTCTATACGAGCACCGACAACCCGAACGATCCTCCGCAATCGCGCGAGGTACGGACGATCACGACGAACAGCCTCCGCTTCTCGCTCCAGTTCGCGCAGAGCTTCGGTCCTTTCACCGGCCGGTTCGGCATCAAAGAGTCGACCGGCGGCGTCGGTCTCGACTTGCTCCTGTTCCAGGATCGCTTCGAGCTCCGGCAGGATCTCTTCGGCTTCGGAGAGATCGTGCTGCCGCGCTGGCGCGTGTCGCTCGGCTACGAATTCGTCCACCGCCTCTGGCTCATCGGCGGCGTCGACGACATTCTGTCGCCCGATCGGCGCGACTATTTCGTCGGGGCGCAGCTCAAGTTCACCGACGACGATCTCAAGACGATCCTGCCGTTCATCCCGGCCCAGTGAGACCGCTCGGCGTTTCCGACGCGCTTAGTGGCTGGCCACGAGCTTGATCCAGCCGAGGAGCTCCGCCGTCGCGACGGCAGCGCCCGCTTCGCGATCGCCGACGGCGGCGACGTTCGAGGACTTGTCGGTGAGCAAAAAGAGCATCCGTTCGACGGTGAGTCCCTCGCGTGCGAGGCGAGCGACACGCTGGAGCGAAGCGGGAGCGCGACCGAGCTCTTTCGGGTCCTCGGTGGTGTCGAAGCGTTTTCCGAATACGACGCGCGAATTGCCCGCGGGCAGCGCTTTCCGCGAATCGCCGTCGTGGCGCAGGATGACGCCGGCCATCATGGCGTTCGAGAGATCGAGATCGAGAGGGAAGTCGACGCGGGCTGCGTGCGTTCCCCGGTAGAACGTCGCGAGCCCGTCTTTCCAGGCGCAGAGCGCCGCGACGCGGTCACGGCCTTGATCGCGAATGGCGCGGAAGAGATCCACGCCGTCGACCAGCTCGAGCGCGATCAACGTGTCGCCGAGCCGGCCCTGATGCTTGTCGAGCTCGGCGAGCGCTCGTTCGAGATTCGCGCGCGAGAGACTTCCGCGGCGAACCAGGTACTCGCCGAGGAGCTCGTTCCGCTCCGACGACACCACGTGATGAAGGCGGCCGTTCTCGAGGTAGATTTCCTTGCGCACACCTCGGCCGTTCAGCCCGCGCACGACGAACAGGGCGCCCGTCTCGCTGCGCTGGCGCAAGAGCGCCAGGGCCTCGAGCATGGGCTGGTCGGCGAGCACGAACTGGTAGTCCGGAGCGCCGGGACCCGAGACTCGGCCCGTGACGGCGGTCGTCGAGGGCAGCACGTGCCGCGCGAGCTCTTCGATGTCCGAAATTCTGCGAAATGCTCCGCCGAGCAGCGACACTTCGTCGCTCGAGCCGAGCTCACCCGTGGCGATGAGCTCGACGATGCGAGCGAAAGTGACCCCCGTGAGCACCTCGCCCGTGACGCGACGGA
>DASUTR010000813.1:0-6607 GCA_036374535.1 Polyangiaceae bacterium | reverse complement strand
ACATGGAGCTCAGCGAGAAGCTCCGCATCTACGACAAGGGCATCACGATGAACGCTGGCCCCGAGGGCGTTTACCAGCTCAAGGTCGGCTATCGCGCCGGCGACATGTGGGCTCCCCACCTGCCGAACGTCGAAGCGTTGCAGGTCGAAGCGCGCCACTTCGTCGAGTGCATCGGCAGCGGGCGCAAGCCGACGACCGACGGCGAAGCCGGCCTGCGCGTCGTGCGCATTCTCGAAGCGGCATCGAAGTCGATGGCCCTGCACGGCCAACCCATCAGCTTGGAAGGAGCGTGAGCGTGATCCCGTTCGTCGACCTGAAATCGCAGTACCTGTCCATCAAGAGTGAGATCGACGCCGCCGTGATCGGCGTCCTCGAAAGCACGCAATTCGTGCTCGGCAGCGCCGTGGCGGCTTTCGAGAAGTCGTTCGCGAGCTACTGCCAGACCGAGCACGCCATCGGCGTGAACAGCGGCACGAGCGCGCTCCACCTCGCGCTGCTCGCCGCGGGCATCGGCGAGGGTGACGAAGTCATCACGACGCCGTTCACGTTCGTCGCGACCGTGTCGGCCATCGACTACGCCCGCGCGAAGCCGGTGTTCGTCGACATCGATCCCGAGTCGCAGTCGATCGATCCTTCGAAGATCGAAGCCGCCATCACGCCGCGCACGAAGGCGATCATGCCGGTGCACCTTCACGGCCGCCCGGTCGACATGGACCCGATCCTCGAGATCGCCAAGCGCCGGAAGATCCTCGTCATCGAGGACGCCGCGCAGGCGCACGGCGCCGAGTACAAGGGCCGTCGCTGCGGCAGCATGGGCGACATCGGCTGCTTCAGCTTCTACCCGGGCAAGAACCTCGGCGCGTACGGCGAAGGTGGTGCGGTCACGACGAACAACCCCGAGTACGCGAAAATGACGCGCATTCTGCGCGACTGGGGCACGGACAAGAAATACTACCACGACTACAAGGGCTTCAATTACCGCATGGAGGGCGTGCAGGGCGCGATCCTCGGCGTGAAGATGAAGTACATCGAAGAGTGGACGGAGGCGCGCCGCCGCCACGCCGCGCGCTACGACGAGCTCCTCGCGGGGCAGGCGTACCGCGCGCCGCCCCCGCCCGCGCACATGCGCCACGTGTACCATGTGTACGCGATTCGAACGCCGAAGCGCGAAGCGCTGATGAAGCACCTCACGGAGAAGGGCGTGCAGCACGGCATCCACTACCCGGTGCCGGTACACCTGCAGAAAGCCTTCGCCGAGCTCGGCGGGAAGCCCGGCGACTTCCCCCACGCGGAGCGCGCCACGCAAGAGACTCTCTCGCTCCCGATGTTCCCCGAAATGAAGCCGGAACAGGTCGACGCGGTCGCGGCGGCGGTTCGTAGCTTCTCCGGCTGAGCCGAGGCGCACTCAACATGGCAGCACCTTTGCGCGTTCTCGTGACGGGCGGCGCCGGGCTCATCGGCTCGCACATCGTCGACCTCTTGATGGCGGGCCGCGAGAGCGGGAAATACGGCGAAATCATCGTCCTCGACAACTTCGTGCGCGGCCGTCGCGAGAATCTCGCGGGTGCCATGGCGAAGGGGCCGGTCACCCTCGTCGAGGGCGACATCCGCGATCGCGACATTCTGAAGCGCGTCACGGAAGGCGTGGACTACGTCTTCCACCAAGCTGCCATTCGCATCACGCAGTGCGCGGCCGAGCCGCGCCTCGCACTCGAGGTGATGGTCGACGGCACGTACAACGTGCTCGAAGCGTGCGTCGAGCAAAAGGTGAAGCGCGTCGTCGCGGCGTCGAGCGCGTCCGTGCTCGGGCTCGCCGAGGAGTTTCCGACGACGGAGAAGCACCACCCGTACAACAACCGCACGCTCTACGGCGCTTCGAAGGTGTGGAACGAGGGGCTGCTGCGGAGCTTCAACGACATGTATGGCCTGCCGTACGTCGCGCTCCGCTACTTCAACGTGTACGGCGCGCGCATGGATATCCACGGCGCGTACACGGAGGTGCTCATCCGCTGGATGGATCGCGTCATCGACGGAAAGCCGCCGCTCATCTTCGGCGACGGCACCGACACGATGGACTTCGTCTACGTCGAGGACATCGCGCGCGCGAACATGCTCGCCATGGAATCGAACGTCACCGACGACGTGTTCAACGTCGCGAGCGGCACCGAAACCAGCCTGAAAGACCTCGCGAACGCGCTCCTGCGCGTCATGGGACGCACCGATCTCGGCCTCGAGTTCGGTCCCGCACGCAAGGTGAACCCCGTGTCGCGACGCCTCGCCGACACGTCGAAAGCGAAGCGCATGATCGGCTTCGAAGCCACCATCGGACTGGAAGAGGGCCTGAAGCGCCTCGTCGCGTGGTGGCAGAGCGAGAAGAAGAAAGAGCAGAAGTAATGGGCAAGCCGGAGAAGCTCATCCCCATCGCGAAGCCCGTAACCGGCGAAGCCGAGGCCGACGCGGCACGGCGTCCGATCCTTTCCGGCTGGCTCACTCAGGGTCCGGAAGTCGCGGCGTTCGAGAGCGAGTTCGCGGCGTTCGTCGGCGCGAAGCATGCGTGCGCCGTGTCGAACTGCACGACGGCGCTCCATCTGGCGCTGCTCGCCGTCGGCGTGAAGGCCGGCGACGAGGTCGTGACGGTGAGCCACTCGTACATCGCGACGGCGAACAGCGTGCGCTACTGCAACGCCGAGCCCGTGTTCATCGACGTCGACGCGTTCGGCAACATGGACCCGAAGCTCATCGAGCCCGCGCTCACGAAGAAGACGCGCGCGATCCTCACGGTGCACCAGGTAGGCCTTCCGTGCGACATCGACGCCATCGTCGCGATCGGCAAGAAGCACGGCATTCCCGTGATCGAGGACGCGGCGTGCGCGAGCGGCAGCGCGCTCGTGCGAAACGGCGTGGAAGAGCGCGTCGGTCGCCCGCACGGCGACATCGCGACCTTCTCGTTCCACCCGCGCAAAATCGTGAGTACGGGCGACGGCGGCATGCTCACCACGAACAACGCCGAGTTCGACGCGCAGTTTCGCCTGCTCCGCCAGCACGGCATGAGCGTCAGCGACCGCGTGCGCCATGGCTCGCGCGAGGTCGTCTTCGAGGACCACTCGGTGCTCGGGTACAACTACCGCATGACGGACATTCAGGCCGCCGTCGGTCGCGAACAGCTGAAGCGCCTGCCCGAAATCATCGCGACGCGGCGGCGGCTGGCCGCGCGCTACCACGAGCTCTTGGGCGACGTTCCGGGTCTCGGCCTGTGCCGCGAGCCCGAGCGGGCACGCTCGAACTTCCAGAGTTACTGGGTCGAGCTTCCCGAATGGTGCGACCAGCGCGCGGTGATGCAGAAGCTCCTCGACGAGAACGTCTCGAGCCGCCGCGGCATCATGAACGCGCACCGCGAAGATCCGTACAAGAGCCCGCCGCCGCGCTTTCCGCTGCCGAACTCCGAGCGCGCGCAGGATCGCCGCATCATCCTGCCGCTGTTTCCGCAAATGACGGACGACGAGCAGTCGTTCGTGGCGGCAACGCTGCGGGCGGCCGTCGCCCGCTGACGCCGGCCGCCGAACGGCTCACGGTTTCGGCACGATGACCGAGATCGAGTGCGGCGGCATCCGGTACGAGAACGAATTCGACCCCGCGGACGCGAGGTCGTCGGCGGGCGCGGGAACGGCGGACGCCGCCGTGATGCGGTAAACGTCGGCGGACGCGTAGAGCGTCGTGTGGTTCACGTTGATCGTCGCGTCGACGGGCGACTCGTCCTTGTTGATGGCCACGATCACGAGCGCGGCCGTGTCGGTCGACCGCAGGCTCGCGTACACGGAAGTGAGCGCTCCGTCGCTGCTCGTCGCGCGCACCGAGCGATCGCCGAACGCAGCGCCGTCGCCGTCGTAGTTCCGGAACGCGCGGAAAGCGCCCAGCACGAACGGGTCGTCGTTCGTAAACGAGACGTAGGCCGCGAGGTCTACGCCCTCGCGACCGAAGATGCCGAGCACGTCGGCCGCCGCGATGGCGCCACTCACGTGAGCGCCGCCGCCGTAGTTCCACTCCGAGATGGAGAGCTTGGTCCCCGGGTAGCGAGTCGCGATCTTCTGCTTGAGCCAGGGGATCAGCCGAATCGGGTTGTCGCCGAGAATTTGACCGGTAATCCAGCTGTCCTCGACGTAGTCGGGATCCCACAGCGAGCGCGGCACCTGCACGCGCGTCGCCACGAGATCCGGCGTGGAATTCGCGGTGATGACGCGCTCGCCGCCGACGTAAACGTCCGGATACCAGTGCACGTCCAGGTAGTGCACGAGGCGCTTGCCGGCCGTCGTGCTGGCCGACGCCATCTGAGCGAGGAAGTAGTCGAGGAACTCTCCGTTCGCCGCGCGGTCGGGGGCCATCTGCAGATCGAGGAAGCCGTTGTAGCCGTAGCCGACGAAGCCCGCGACCTCCGCGTTCGGCGCGGTGTCGCGCACCATCGTCGCGTACTCGACCGTCTTCGCGATGATCTCCGCGTACGTCGTTTGCATCGGGTGCACGGTGAGGTGCGTGCCCCACCAGAGCTCGGGCTGGTTGTCGAGCGCGAACACGAGCGGCACGTTCGGGTTCGAGGCCTGCACGAAGCTCACGAACTCGTCCTGGTTGACGTAGGCGTCGGTCGTGTCGGGCGTCGTCGCGAGCGCCGCGCCCTTGCGCGCGCGGCTCACTTTGAAGCGCGTGTCGAGATAGTTCGCGGTGTTGCGCACGTCGCCGCTGCACGCGGGCGGCGCCGTCCCGCTCGTCTTGTCGGCGGCGACGCGATCGAGCATCGGGATCGTGACGACGGCCACGGCGTCGGCCGCGTCCGCCTGGTTCACGAGCGCGCTAACGGGTTCGGCCGGGGTTGCGCTCGCGCCGAGCGCGGCGTTGTTCTCGTGGCAGCGATCGGCGCCGGCGTTCGACGCGTTGTTTTCCCAGTTGTACGTACTCCACGGATTGCCGCCGAGGCGGCATGCCCCGAAACGCGCGTTGGCGTCCGAGCACGTCGCTGGGCCCGGATTGATCCCGTAGATGCGCGGCGAGATCTCGTGAACGTCGAGCGCCGCCGAGACGGTCAGCGTGACGCTCGGAATCGCGGGCCCGCCGCCCTCACCGGCGCCACTTTCGCCGCCCGAGCCCGAGTCGCCGCCCGAGCCCGAGTCGCCGCCGGTGCCGCCCGTGCTGCCTCCGGTGCCGGAGCTACCCGACGTACCCCCGCGACCACCTTTGCCGGTGCCGCCGTCTCCGCCGTCTCCGGCGCCGCCGGGGCCGCTGCCGCCCCGACCCGAAGTGCCGCCGGACGACTCGCCGCCCTGCGAATCGGAGCCGGCGTCACCGCCCTTGCCCGAGTCGCCGCCCGGCTTGTCCTCGTCCGAGGAACCACAAGCTACGACCAAGGCCACGCCGATCGCGGGCACCGACCAAGAAACCCATCCCGAGCGCATCGTCTCAAACGTAAAGGCTTACCCGACCCCGCGCCATAGGCAATTCATGCGATGAGCCGTGGCGGAAAATCACGGCCGGGCCAAATCGGCGATCACGCAGCGGTGATCGGAGACGCCCTCGCAGCCGACGGCGAAGCGCTTCGTCGCGATCGGACCGCGCAGCAAGACGCGATCGAGGCGCATCCAAGGGATTTTCGGCGTACGGCGCGCCTTGAACTCGGACGCGGGAAACGTGTAGCCAAAACCCCAGCCACCCTCCCGAAACGCGTCACGGAGCTCGCCGAGCGTCCCGCCCGTGAGCGGGCTCGGGTCGGGCTGATTCAAGTCGCCGGCGACGACCACGGGTCCGCTCTCCTCGCTCGCCAGGCGAGCGATCGTTTCGATCTGCAGCCGCCGAAGGCCCGCGTTCGCTTCGATCACGGAAGCGGCCGAGCCGCTGAAGATGCGGCCTGAACGAAGCTCCTTGCGGAACCCGTCGTTCCCGCGAAGCTCGTAGAAACTCTCGCGCGGCGAAAGGGGATGAACGTTGTAGAACGTCACGGGGCCGGCGGGTGTTCGGATCACGTGACGCATGAAGCGCGGCGACCGCGAGCGGCCTTCGTACGACAAGCGCTCGGGCGACGTCGTGGCGACGGGCCAGCGGCTCGCCACCAGGAATTGGGTCGATGTTTCGACGAAGGGGTAGCGACCGCGGAAGAGCTCTTCGAACTTCGCCTCGCCGCTCGATTCCTGAACGAGCACCACGTCCGGCGCGTGCGCGACGATCTCACGGAACACCTGTTCGGGACCGGCGAAGAGCGAGTTCACGTTGAAGCTCAACAGCCGAAGGACGGGGCCGCTCGTCGCAGGAGCGGGGCCCGGCAGCACGAACCCCATGAGCGGAAACAGCACGAGAAGGACGGACACGGCCTGCGCGTGGAGCACCCGCCGCTCGCCCAGCACGAACAGCAAGGGCACGAGAACGAGGAGCGGCAGCGCAAAGGCGAGCCGCGGCAGAAACATGACCACGCCGCTCACCCACCAGCGCTCCCCCACGAAGCGAAACACGAGCGCCGCGGCGAGCAGCGTGACGGGATAAGCGAGCGAAAGCCCGACGACGACTCGACGAACCCACGGCTTCGAAAGAAAGCGTTTCAGGGAACGTCTCACGAGTGATCCACACTAGC
>DASUTR010000812.1:0-3703 GCA_036374535.1 Polyangiaceae bacterium | reverse complement strand
GACGTCGACGATCGACGAACCGTCGTGCCCTCCGCGCCTCCAGCCGGGGGCTGGGCGTTCGGGCGCGACGGAGCCACGTTGAGCGTGCCGATCGAGCGCCCAAGGCCTCTCGACCGGGCGCGACGACGCTGGGTCGGGGTCTTGGCGGCGGCTGTCGGCATCGGCGGCGGCATGCTGCTGCTCTCGCCGGAGCGACGCGGTGAGCCGACCGCCGCGGTTCCTCCGATGCCGCGGCTCGACGGTTCGGCGACGAAAGCTCTGCCGACCGCCGCTCCAACACCCCGCGCAGTCGAGCGCGAGAGCGTCGCAGCGACGGCGAAGCCGGCGCCGAGCGTCGAAAGAGAGCCCCCGATCGCGAAAGCGCGGCGTCCGAAGCACGGTACGCCTTCCACGGCGAGCTCCGTTCAGCCCGTGGCCTCGCCCGCGAGCGACGTCCCGCCGGCGAGCTCGGTCGCGGGCCCGAGCCCCGCGAAGCACGTGCACCCGGTGTTCGGCCTCGAGGTAGAGGCGCAACACTGACATGGCGTGCGCGAGATTCGTCCTCTTCGCGCTCTTCGCGCTCTCGGTCCCGCTGACGGCCAGCGCGCAGACGAGTCCGGACGCTCTGAGCCGCAACACCGAGGCGGTCACGCGCGGAGAGCAGGGACTCGAAGCGTTCCGTAATGGTGATTGGGCCGCCGCCTACGACCTGTTCCAGCAAGCGGAGACGCTCGCGCATTCGCCGGTATTTCTCCTCTACATGGCGCGTGCACGGGAGCGGCAGGGGGCCAGCGCGGAAGCGCTCGATCTCTACGACCGCGTCGCGCGCTCCGATGCGGGCAATTTGGATTCGTGGCGCTCGGCGGTCGAGCAGGCGAGGCGGGAAGGCGCCGAGCTCAGGGCGAAACGCGCTGAGGAAGCGGAGCCGGCCGCGCCGGTAACCTCCGACGCCGCTCGGAACGCAACGCACTCGGATGGTTGGCCGCGCGCCGCGGTCGCCGCCGGCGTCACGGGCGTCGCCGGGTTGGCGCTCGGCGCCGCGGCTGGCATCGTCGCTTGGGTCGAGCTCGATGAGCTGAAGTCGCGCTGCAAGCCGACCGGGTGTGACCCGGCTGATCAGGAGAAGCTCGATCGGATCGAGACGTGGACGCGACTCTCGAACGTCGGATTCGTGGTCGGCGGCGTCGGGCTCGCTACCGCGGGGATCTTCTTGTGGGTGGTTCCCGCCGAGACCACGGCTCGCGGTGCGCTCGTCGACGCGGGGCTCGGTGCGCGAGTGAGGTTCTGAATGGCGGAGCAGACGACGGCCACCCTCGAACGCTCGGTACCCGCCGGTCCGCTCGGTGTGATCGTGCGGGTTACGAATCGACCCGCTCGACCGCCGGCCTTCCGTTTGGCGCAGGGTTCTTGCGTGTGTGGTGCCGCCCCCGATGCCGACGTCGTGATCGCCGACGAGACCGTTTCGCGCCGCCACCTCGAGCTCACGCTGGTGCCCGAAGGCGTGCGAGTGAGGGATCTCGCGAGTCACAACGGCACCTGGTACGTCGGCCAGCGCATCCAGGAGGGTGTGCTCGGAGCCGGCAGCACCATCCGGCTCGGATTGGCCGAGCTCCGCATCGAGCCCGACCAGCGCGCGATCGAGGACGCGTCCGACGCCGAGCTCGACGGCTACGGCGAGCTCGCCGGCATTTCTCCGAGGATCCGGCGCCTCTATGCGGTCTTGAGACGCATCGAAAGCTCCCTCGCCAACGTCCTCATCGAAGGCGAGTCCGGAACAGGAAAAGAGCTCATCGCCCGTGCCGTCCACGAACGTTCGGCCGTCGCTTCGGGGCCGTTCGTCGCGCTGAATTGCGGTGCGCTCGATCGCGCACTCGTGCGGAGCGAGCTCTTCGGGCACAAGCGCGGCGCTTTCACCGGTGCGCTCGAAAATCGCGAGGGAGCTTTCGAGGCCGCGCGCGGCGGAACGCTGTTTCTCGACGAAATCGGGGAGCTGCCGCCCGACGTGCAGCCCATGTTCCTGCGTGCTCTCGAGCTCGGGGTGGTGACGCGCGTCGGCGAGAACTTCGATCGTCCCGTCAACGTCCGGATCATCGCCGCCACGAACAGGAGCCTCGAGGCGGAGATGCGCGCCGGCCGTTTCCGCGAGGATCTGTACTTTCGCCTGATGGTCGTGCCGGTGTCGGTGCCGGCGTTGCGCGAGCGACCGGAGGACATCGAGGTGCTGGCCGCTCGTTTCGCGCGCTCGTTCGGCGTGGAGTCGCTGCCCGAGGACGTGCTCTCGGAGCTCCGCGCGCATCCCTGGCCCGGGAACGTGCGGCAGCTCAAAAACGCCATGCAGACGTATTCGGTGCTCGGCACGCTGCCCGAGCGCCCCACGGCGCGCGCCGCGGAGCTCGACGACTGGCTCAACCGCCTGGTGAACCTGGACGTGCCGTATGCCGAGCAGAAGGATGCGCTCTTGAAGCGCTTCTTGCGGGTGTACCTCGAAGCCCTGCTCGCACGCACCGGTGGAAACAAGTCGCTGGCCGCGCGGATCTCCGGGCTCGAGCGAAGCTACTTGAACAAGGTGGCAAATCAGCTTCGCAGCGGCTCGGCCGAGGACCCGGAATAGCGGCGCGCTCCCTCAAAATCCTGGAATGCACTCGAGCTCCCCGACCAAGCCATCGTTCGACGCGTCGAGCGACAGCGCGTCGTAGTGGAACATCACGTCCTCGTCGCCCTCCAGCGTGACGCACCAGACGCTTCCCTCGCCGTGACGGCGCGCGCCCGTGGACCTGTCGAAGTCCGGCGCGCCGAGCGTCCCGTAGAGAGCGACGGACGCGTTCGGATCGCGGAGTGCTCCGAGCACCTCCGGGATTTGGGGCTCACCCATCGAGAAAGGTGCTCCGTCGAGCAGGCGCTGCATGCCGGAAGCGAGCTCTTTTCCGGAAGGCTCCGGGGCTCCGCTGGCCGCCGCCGCGTAGAGCAAGAAATAGGCGGCGTCGTAGTAGCTCTCCCCACCGTCGACCTGCAGAAGGTCCGTATTTCGGCTCGCGAGGTCGCTGAGGTAAGCCGCATGGAGCTCCGTGTCGCGCGCGACGGCCGGCGCCACGCCGACGACGCGCTGCGCGAGCGTCGGAAACTCCAGCAACGCGGACTCGAGCGTGGCGGAGCGCGCCTGGGCGGGCGAGAGCACGTAGAACGGACGCTCCTGCCCGTCCTCTACCTGCTCCCAAGCGCTCTCCAAGACGCGGAGGATGTTGGTGATGAACACGTCGTCGTCGACGGCGACGACGACGTGCGGTCGGAACTCGAACAGGTCGACCAAGGCGTCGACGTAGCTCTTGCCATCGTCGACCGTCTCTGCTTCGAGGGCGTAGCGCCGGTAAGAGGCGCGATCGAGCTCCTGCCGATTCTTCCCGTTGAGGACGAGCGACGCGTCGATGGAGCTCGCCATGTCCACGTCCTCCGCACGGAGCGAGCTCGAGAGCGCCAAGCGGAGCGCGCCGTCCTTCGCGTTGGATGCCCGCTCTTTCAAGTAGGCTTGAACACGGCGGAGCAAACGCGGATAAACGACGGCAAGGTCGCTCGGTGGTGGCAAGACGTGCCAGAGCAAACCTCCGTCGTCGAGCTCCGTCACGAGCGGCGCCGGTGGCGACGTGCCCAGCATGAACACCGAGCGTTCCTGCTCGCGAGCGACGCGCTCGAACGTGCGTTTGAGCTCGGCCGCGGGCAAGGCCGTCAG
>DASUTR010000811.1:0-2373 GCA_036374535.1 Polyangiaceae bacterium | reverse complement strand
CGAGGACAACGGACCCGGCCTCACCGAGCGCGCCGTCGCGACGATCTTCGAGCCGCACGTGACGAGCAAGTCGTCGGGCACGTCCCTCGGACTCGGGCTTTCGATCTGCCGCGCGCTCGTCGTGCGCCTCGGCGGGACGATCACCGTCCAGTCGGTGCCGCGCGAGCGCACGTGCTTTCGCGTGCTGCTGCCGATCGCCGATCCGAGCAAGTGAGCGTGCGGTTTCGCGATTCTGCGGCCAAAATGCGCGGGCCCGAGCCATAAATGTGAATCCTCTCGCGAAAAATGCGAGGACGGACGGCGTGACCGATGCTGACCTTCCGCGCATGCAACTCGGCCGTTCGGTCGCGCGACACGGGCGCGGGCTCGGTAGCGCCGTCGTCGCGCTCGCCGTCGCGTTTTCGAGCGCGTGCTCCGACAAAGCGGAGCCGCCCGGCTCGAGCAGCGGCGGTTCGCCCGCTGGCGGTGCCGCCGGCGTTTCGGGAACGGCGACGGGTGGAAGCGCGACGGGCGGCACGGCGACGGGCGGCACGGCCACGGGCGGCGCCGGCGGCGCCGCGACGGGCGGCGCGGGCGGTAGCGCGACGAGCGGTGCCGGCGGCAGCACGACGGGCGGTACGGCCGCGGGTGGCACGACGGCAGGCGCGGCGGGCTCGAGCGGCGCCGGAGCGGGAGCGCCCGCGGGCGGTGCGGGCGGTGCGGGCGCTTCGAGCGGCGGCGCGACGTCCGGAAGCGGCGGCTCCGTGACCGGCGGCGCTTCCGGCGCGGGCGGCGCGCCGAGCGGTGGTTGGGTCGGAACGTGGGCGACGGCGCAGCAGCTCACGGAGATGACGAACCTTCCGCCGTCGCCGGGACTCTCGAACAACACGCTCCGCCAGGTCGTTTACGTCTCCATCGGCGGAACGCGCGTGCGCGTGAAGTTCTCGAACCAGTACGGCAATGCGCCCCTCACGATGAGCGCGGTGCATCTCGCGAATTCGACGATGACGCACTCGATCGGCGCCGGGAGCTCGCGCGCGCTCACGTTCTCGGGCACGCCGAGCGTCACGGTGCCGGCGGGCATGACCGTCACGTCCGATCCGGTCGATTTCGCGCTCACGGCGCAGACGAAGGTCGCGATTACGATCGCGTTCGGTTCGACGCCGAGCGACGTGACGGGCCACCCCGGCTCGCGCACGACGTCGTTCATCCAGACGGGCAACGCGGTGAACGCGGCGTCTTTTACGTCGCCGGTGACGACCGAGCACTGGTATTACATCACGGGCATCGACGTCGAAGCGCCCGCGACGAGCCGCGCCGTCGTCACCATCGGCGATTCGATCACGGACGGACGCGGCTCGACGACCGACGCCAACAACCGCTGGCCCGACAATCTCTCACGGCGGCTGCGCTCGAACGCCGCGACGGCGAGCGTCGGCGTCCTGAATCAGGGCATCGGCGGCAACGCCGTCGTTTCGGGCGGGCTAGGACCGACCGGGGTGTCCCGTTTCCAGCGCGACGTGCTCGATCAGCCGGGTGTGCGCTGGGTCGTCGTGCTCCACGGCGTCAACGACATCGGCGTAGCCATGAACCAAGACGTCGTGCAGGCGCTCATCGGCGCCTACCAGGGCTTCGTGACCGCGGCGCGGGCGCGCGGCGTGCGCATCTACGGCGTGCCCATTTTACCGTTCGGCGGCTCGAGCTACGACACGCCCGCTCACGAGGAAGCGCGCCAGGCCGTGAACACGTGGATTCGCGGCGCGGGGAACTTCGACGCAGTCATCGATCTGGACGCGGCCGTGCGCGATCCCATGGCGCCGGCGCGCCTCCTCGGCACGTACGACAGCGGAGATCGCTTGCACCTGAACGTCGCCGGCTATCAGCGCATGGCCGACGCCATCGATCTTGCGCTGTTTGCGCCCTGACGCGAGGGAAGCTCAGCCGCGGCCGCCGAAGTTGCCGAAGCCGCCGAAGTTGCCGAAGCCGCCGAAGTTGCCGAAGCCGCCGAAGTTGCCGCGGCCGCCGCCGCCCGTGTCGAGGCAGATCCAGCTGAGCCCGCCGCCCTGATTGAAGCACGCGCAGTACTCAGTGCCCGTCTGGCAGACGAAGTTTTCCTCCGTGCAGCTTTCGCCGTTCTCCGGCATCTGATTCGTGCAATCGGGAAGCGCTCCGCCGCTCCCGCCGCCCGGTCTGCCCGCGGAGCCGCCCCTGCCCATACCGCCGGAGCCGCCCGTCGAGCTTCCGCCCGTCGAGCTTCCGCCCGTCGAGCTTCCACCTGTCGAGCTTCCGCCCGTCGAGCTTCCGCCCGTCGAGCTTCCGCCGGTGGACGAGCCGCCTTTGCCGCCCGTGGAGCTTCCACCGTTCGAGCTTCCACCGTTCGAGCTTCCGCCGGTG
>DASUTR010000810.1:0-7230 GCA_036374535.1 Polyangiaceae bacterium | reverse complement strand
CGGTCTCCGGCTCTTTCCGCTCGGCGGCGAGCTCAGCGCGCGTGGTCGTCTGGTCGACTCATCGGCGTACGAGCTGTCGCTCTTGCCGCTCGTCGCGGGGGGCCTCGTCACCTTCACGAACGCCGACACGAGCTTTTTCGCGACGAGCATCGGGCTCGGCGCGCTGAACGACGTTCGGCTCGGCGAGCGCACGGAGCTCACGTTCGGTCTACGCAGCGGCTTCGAGGTCGGGCTCAACGCCGTCGCCGTGCGCGAGGATTTTTCGGCGGCGCGCTTTCGCGTCGTCGGAGGCGCGTCGCTCGCGCTCGCTCATCGTGCGGGCGAGCACTGGTCGATCTCGCCCGGCGCCATCGTGCTCCTGCCCTACGACCTCGACCGCTCGGAGCTCGGCTTTCCGATCGTTCAGGGAGGCGTCGCGGCGAGCTGGTAGCCGCGCGCGCGTGCTCGAAACCAACGTTCGTCGAGCCGTTGCGCCCGCTCGACGTGTTTCTTTACGAGAAGCAGGCGCTGTTCCCAGCCTTCCTCGTGGGCGAGGTACGCCGAGGCACGGCGCGCGGCCGGCAGGTAACGGAAGCCGGACTCCGTGACCGTGAGCACGACGCCTTCTTGATCTCCGTGGAGCTCGAGCGCGACCCGAGTCGTCGGCTCGAAGCGAGCGTCGAGGTCGAGCCCGATGGTGAAGGGATGCCAGCTGAAAGTAATGCGGTGGTCGGGGTCGATGCTCTCGACCGTGAGCTCGATGGGCAGGCCGGCGTAGCGCTGCTGTCGAGCGGCGAATTCGGCGTCGGCAGTCGTCGGCTCGAGAGTACCTTTGAGAGTGACGCCGGGCACGAAGCGGCCGTCGAAGCGCGCGCCGAACCAGGCACCGAATTCCTGTGCGTTCGAGATCGCGAGCCACGCGCGTCCCCACGAAGCGCGAAGCGTGATGGTCTCGTAGATGGAATCGGTCGGATGGACCTCGTCGAGTCGTGTCTCCATGGTCACCTGCCTGAACCGGGGCCTTGCAAGACGCAGGCCGCGCGAGTCGTCTATGACGTGGGGCGAGTGCGTCGAGGTCCTGGAAGGGTCGTGAGGCGCGAATGCCGAGCGCGGCGGAAAGCGTCAGCAATCGATGCTCGCGGGTCCCTCGTGCCGGCGCTCAACCGCTCACCGCGGCGCGCGCTACGAGCGTCGCCTCCGGGTCCTTATTGCCCCCGACGGCACGGCGCGCGAAGTCGAGCATCTCGCGCCAGAGCCGCTCGGCAGGTGGGCGCAGCAGGCCGAAGTGACCGAGCGAACGCACGCCGAGCTCCGCGGGGCGGAGGTTCCGCCGTTCGACCGCCGCTGTCTCGAACGTCGCGAGCAGGGCGCCGACGGCGCGCGGCGGTGCGATGGGATCGTCGCTCGCGGCGTACGCGAGGATCGGTCTCGGAAAAGCAGCGAGTCGCCGCCGGGCGCCGTCGACGTGATCGAGGTACCAGTTCTCGGAGCGTCCCCAGCGCGCCCATTCGCGCGCGACGCCGCGAGGAAGAGCTTCACCGGCGCCCGTCCAGCCGGGAACGGACGCGAACACCGAGCTTGCGAGCGGTAGAATCACGCGCCAAAACGCCGCGACCTTCAGACGTTCGAAGCCGTCCCAGTGCTTTGCCTGTCCGAACTGCGACGCGATGAAAATGCACGCTTTGGCCCGCGAGAAGACGTCCGCGAGGCCGACCACCTGACCGCCGAAGCTGTGCCCGAAATGAACGACCGGCTTCTGCCAGCGCTGCTCGACGAACTCGAACGCGGCGGTGGCGTCGCGCTCCGCCCAGACGCGCAAGCTCGCGCCGGCCGCGCCGTCGGTCGAGTCACCCATGCCGCGGTAGTCGACGCTGAACGCGCGGATCCCCTCGGTGGCCAGAAATGCGCCGAGGTGGCGAAGCGCGCGCTGCGGCACGCCGATTCCCGGGAGGAGCAAGGCGGTGAACTCGCCGTCGCCGCGAGGCGCGTACTCGCGCCCGGAGAGCCGGACGCCGTCCGCCGCGCAAAGCTCGTGGGGCAAGAAGGATACATCGGACATGCGAGGGTCATGGGGTCGGCGGGAGGCGATGTCCAGGAGCGCGCGACCGGCGTGTGACATCATTCAGTCCATGGCCCAAACCTCGGATATTTGCGCTGCGATTCGCTCGCGCCGCATTCTCGAATTCGACTATCACGGGGCGCATCGCGTGGTCACGCCGTACCTGCACGGCGTCGGAGCGCGCGGCGCGGAGATGCTTCGCGGCGTGCAGATAGGCGGCGAGAGCCGATCGGGCGGACTCTGGTTCGGGAAATTGTGGATCGTGAGCGAGATCGAGAACCTTCGGCTGACGGCGCAAGCGTTCGTTCCCGACGACCCGAACTACAACCCGAACGACAGCGCGATGGCGACCATCCACTGCCGCGTCTGACAGCTCCTCAGTCGAGGAAGCCGAGGGACGGCGCGCTCGGGGAGTACCCGGGAAAGACGCGCGAAACGTCGCGAACCTCGAGTCGCTTTCGGATGATCTCGGCGAACACCGTGCGGTAGTCGGTCGTTGCGGCGACGTCGCGCCCTTCGTACAGGGCGTCGCGCGAGAGCCCGCGGAAGTCGCCGTACACGCGCCCGCCGCGCACCGAACCGCCGAGGACGAGCATCACGCTACCGGCGCCGTGGTCCGTTCCCCCGGTGCCGTTCTCGGCGACGGTGCGCCCGAACTCGGTCATGACGAGCACCGTGACGTGCTCGAGGCGAGCGCCGAGGTCGGCGCGAAAGGCGGCGAGGGCTTTACCGAGCGTGTCGAGCCGCTTCGGCAGATCGCCGCGCTCGGCGCCGCCCTGATACTTGTGCGTGTCCCAGCCGCCCACGTCGATCCATGCGATTTCCAGGCCGACGTCGGCCTTGATGAGCCGCGCCACGTCGGCGAAGGACCGCGCGCCGGGCTCGTAGCTCGCGGCATTTTCCGGCGTGTAGCTCGTCTGCGCGACGCTCTGCAGCCGCCCGACGGCCGCGAGGGCGCGCTTGCCGGAGCGCGTCGCGGGCGCGTTCCCCGCGGCGTAGAGCTTCTCGAAGCCGTCGCCGAGCGCCGGATCCCCGAAGCTTTTGAGCTGATCGAGGCGTTCGACGGAGAGGGCGGGCTCGTAGCCGCGCAGGGCGAGCGGAACGCGCTCGGTGAACGCGACGGCGCGAACTGCCGCGTCGTCCGAAGCTGGTCTCGCGGCGAGAGCGCGCGCGAGGAACCCGTCGCGCGGTGCGCGTTCGCCCGGCGTCGCGGTTTGCATGGCGTCTTGCGCCTCGAAGTGCGAGCGCGTCGGTCTCGACGACCCCACGGCGTGAACGAGCGCGATCTCGCCCGCGTCGTAAGCGGGCTTGAGCGCCGCAAGGCGCGGGTTCAGCCCGAAGCGCCCGTCGAGGTCGAGCGCGCCATGCGGCTTTCCCGGCCGGGCGACGGCGATGGTCGGCCGCAGGCGGTAGTAGTCGCGCTCGGTGTAGGGCACGACGACGTTCAAGCCGTCCGCCGCGCCGCGCAAGAAGACGCAAACGAACACGCCGCCCGCCGGGCTCGCGCTCCGCGCAGGCTCCGCGCCGACCGGACGAGCGACGAGCTCGACCGACCCTGCCGCGAGCAGGGAGAGCGCCGCGCGTCGCGTCAGCGTACCGTCCGGCGACGTCATTGGCGCTGGAACTCCGGGCTCCCGACGAGGAGCGCCACGGCCGCGCTGCGCCGCGCTCTCGGGTCGTCGACGAAGGCGAGCTCGGCCTCGACGATGGCGCGCGCGCGCTCGTTCGTGCCGCCCTCGAAGAGACGCGACGACAGGCGCGTCACGAGCTCGGGTGGCGGCAGCGAGAGCGGCGCGAGCTCGTCCCAAGCGACGCGCAGGCCACGAAGGTCGCCGCTTCCGAGCGCCGTCGCGAAGCGCAGGCGCGCGAGCATCGCGCCGCTG
Source organism: Polyangiaceae bacterium (assembly GCA_036374535.1). Lineage (GTDB taxonomy): Bacteria > Myxococcota_A > Polyangia > Polyangiales > Polyangiaceae > PMG-095. The sequence continues at coordinate 3,309 of DASUTR010000810.1, read as the reverse complement.
CTCGCCCAGTCGGTCTCGCCGTCGGGATATCCCGTGGGCACGGATTCCTGGAGCAAGGGTTCACCGAGCTTCTGCAGCACTTCGGCGAGCGCGAGGCTCCCGTCGGGCATCGCGTCGAGGGCGCGGGCGGCGCTCGCGACGAGCTCGACCGGAGTCTTGAGCTTCGCGTCGTAGACCGACTCCGAAGCGAAGCTCGGACTTTCGATGATCGCGCGTACGACGCGGCCGATGTCGCCGCCGCTTTCGCGAAACGCGGCGCTCGCGATGTCGACGCACGCGCCGTCCGGCTGGTCCGCCACGAAACGCGCGCACAGCTTCCGCCCGATGTTCCTCGCCGTGGATGGATGCTCGGCGAGCAGAGCGAGCAAGCGCAACCCCTCGGCTTCGTCCTGCCCTGCGGGAAACGTCCAATCGAGTACCCGCTTTTCGCCGCGATCGTGGGCTCCCTTTTTGAACCGATACTCGAGACGGCCGGCGCGCACCTCGAGGCTGAATCCGGTCAGGATGCGCGCGACTTCCGTTACGTCGCGCTGCGTGTAACCGCCGTCGATACCGAGCGTGTGGAGCTCGAGCAATTCGCGCGCGTAGTTTTCGTTGAGCCCGCCGCGGGGGCGCCGGGGATTCGTGCCCGGTGCGCGGCTTTCGGCGTTGTCGAGATAGAGCAGCATCGCGGGATGGCGTGCCGTCGCGGCGAGCAGCTCGGAAAAACGCCCGAGCGCGCGCGGTCGGAGCGCTCGCTCGACGTAGTCGCCTGCGAACAATCGGACGAGGCCCTTCGAAGCGTAGGTGTTGAAATGGTTGACCCAGAAGTCGACCATCACCTGCTCGAGCTGACGGTGACTCAAGATGTGGCGCGTGAGCTCCGCCGTGGCGAGACGCTTCACGTGCTCGCGAAAGTGCGGCTTCGTGCGTTCACGAAGATTCTTGCGGTCGGTCATTTCCGCCGCCTCGGCGCCGATCCAATCTTCGACGAGCTCCGCGGGGGGAAGGTACGCGCCCGAGAGCGAGATCATCGCCGGCTCGAGCAGCGGATTTTCGTCGGGTCCTGCGAGCTGCTCGTCGAGCCACCGCGCCGTTCCGAGCCGCGCGACCCGCTCGACCTCCCCGGGCCGCGGCCCGAACGTGCAGCGGTTCAAGAGGTGGCGCGCGGCGCGAAGGTCCGCGGCTCGCTTCGCCTCGGCGAGAGCCGAGGGATCGACGGCGGGCGCGCGTTCGACCGGCGCTGCGGCGGGAACGGCGGCGCGGGCGCCCGGCGCCGAGCTCGGCGTTTCGCTGGCGCACGCGGGTAGCGTGACGGCACCCGCGACCAGGACGAAGCCGAGAATCCGACGCACGCCCCATGATGGCACGGCGGGGAAGGACGATCACGGGCCGGCGGGCTCACGAATTCCCGGCGTGTTCGAGCGCTCGTTTTGCGCTCCGCGGGTGATCTCGCTACCCTCGATCGGTGCCGCGCGGTGTGCGAATCTCGGTGCTCGTCGCGGTTCTGGTCGCGGCGCTCCCCGGCTCCGCTCGAGCGGACGGGCCGCGCATCGGCGTGAGCGCGACGCCCGCGTGCAGAGCGGCGGCGAGCGAGCTCGAGTCCCGCGTCGAACGGGCGCTCGACGGCGCGCACGCGACCGAGCTCGAAGCCACGGTGACGATCGAGCCGAACGCCGCGGGCTACCGCGCCGTCGTGGCCACGCGGCACGGCCCGCGCCACGCCGGGACGACCGCTATTTCGGCGCCGACCTGCGAGGAAGCGGTGGACGCCGCGATCGAGGTGCTGTCCTTGGCGCTCCGCGAAGACCGACCGGAGGGCGCCGCGGCGCCGCGCCCGCCCGAACCCGGGCCGCCGGTCGTCGCTGCGGCGGCCGGCTTCGAGCCATCGATCCCCGTGATGGTTCGCCCCTCGAAGCGGGTCGATCGTGGCGAGCCCCGGCGCGCGGAGCCCTCGGGTGCATCGGCGGCTTCGACGCGCGTCTCGCTCGCGACGGGCGCGGAGCTCGGCACGCTGCCCGACCCCACCCTGATCGTTTCCGGCGCCGTCGCCCGTTCGCTGTCGCTCGTCGATGTTCGGGCCGTTCTGCGCTACGGACTTCCGACCGTGCACGAAACGGTGGAGACGGGCTTCACCGAGTCGGTGCGGCGCGAATTCGCGGCGCTCGAGCTCCGTGCCTGCCGCGGGACCGGTGCGACGGTTCGCGTTTCGTTGTGTGCCGGCGGCGAGGTCGGTTTCGTGCGCGCAACCCACCGGCTCGACACCGGCGCTCAGGACAGCGACGAAACGACCACGGCCCCTCGCGTTGCCGGAACGCTCGCGGCGCAATTTTCCCATGCAGGCGGGCTCATCGAGCCCGAGCTCGAGCTCGCGGGAGCCGCGGTCGCCTACGGGGGAGACCCGGCGGCCTCGTGGCTCGCCGTCCGCGTCACCGCGGGCGCCGCCGTGGCGTTTTGATCACGGATTTCACGGCGTCCCCCCATGAATCCCTCGATGGTTCTCCGGCACGCCGCGCCCCTGCACGCCGATCAGGCGACGGATGGGCGTGCCGGCGAGCCGCCGCGCGAGACCGCTCCCGTCGCGGTGCCGTTCCAGGCCGTCTATGCCGAGTACTTCCGGGCCATGTGGCGCACGCTGCGCCGGCTCGGTGTGCCGCAAGCCGAACTCGACGACGCCGTCCAGGACGTGTTCATCGTCGTTCACCGCCGTCTCCCGGAGTTCGACGGTCGCTCGCTGCGCGGCTGGCTGTACGCCATCGCCGTCCGCGTCGCGAGTGATCACCGCCGCGGCGCCACGCAGCAGAAGACGCTGCCGCTGCCGGAGGCGCTCGTGGACCCGGCGCCGGACCCCGCACGAGCGAGCGAGGTCGGCGAGTCGGTGCGCTTGCTTCACGAGCTCTTGGCCGAGCTCGACGAACCGAAGCGCGAGGTATTCGTCCTCGGTGAGCTCGAAGAGCTGAGCGCGCCCGAGATCGCCGAGGCGCTCGGCGAGAATCTGAACACGGTGTACGCCCGCCTGCGGGCGGCGCGAGCGCGCTTCGACGCCGCATTTCGCCGGCGCCGTGCCCGCGACGAACGGAGCGTCCGATGACCCCCGAAACACGCTCGTTTCTCGCGGCCGTCCGCCACGCAGAGGATCCGTCGCCCGGTGACGAAAGTCGGGTGCTCGCGGCCCTCCACGGCGCGCTCGCGGGCGGTACGAGCGTCACCGCGGCCGGAGCATCGGGCGCCGCCAAGGTCGCGCTCGCTTCGAGCGTCTCCGGGCTCAAGCTCCTGACGGTGTTGGCCCTGCTCGCCGCCGGCGCCGCGGCCGGCAGTGTCTTCGTCGCG
>DASUTR010000809.1:0-13289 GCA_036374535.1 Polyangiaceae bacterium | reverse complement strand
ATGCTCATCTTGAAAGAGCTCGGCCGCGAGGCCCGCACGCTCGGCGGGCTCGTGATCATCGCGGAAGGCTTCGACGGCGGACTCACGCTGCCGCTCGGCTCGAGCCCCGAGCGCGCGCGGTTTCGGCTGTTGATGGACCCGATCGACGGCACGCGCGGGCTGATGTACCAGAAGCGCAGCGCGTGGGTGCTCACCGGCGTCGCGCCGAATCGCGGCGACGGCACACGGCTCTCCGACATCGCGCTCGCCGTGCAGACCGAGATCCCGCTCGTCAAGCAGTACCTCGCTGACGAGCTCAGCGCCGTGCGTGGCGGCGGCGTGCACGGCGAACGGCACGATCTCATCGCGGGCCGGGTGGTGCCCATGGTGCTCCGGCCGTCGAGCGCGGAAACGATCGAGCACGGCTACGCCATGCTGAGCCGCTTTTTCCCCGGCGTGCGCGACGAGATCGCCGCCGTCGACGAGGAGGTCGTGCGAGCCGTGCTCGGTCCGCCCATCGCCGGGCGGGCGGCGTGCTTCGAGGACCAGTACGCCTCGAGCGCGGGGCAGTTCTACGAGCTCATCGCCGGCCACGATCGTTTCAACGCCGACCTCCGGCCGCTCTTCGAGCCGGTGCTCCGCCAGCGCGGGGAAGCGGCAGGGCTCTACTGCCATCCGTACGACGTTTCGACGGCGCTCATCGCGCTCGAAGCGGGCGTCGTTTTGACGTCGCCGAACGGCGGCAAGCTCGACGCGCCATTCTCCGTCGACGCTCCGGTCTCTTGGGTGGGCTACGCGAACCAGCGTTTGCGCAGGCTCATCGAGCCGGCGCTCCAGAACGCGCTGCGCCGGCGCGGCCTGCTCTAGTTACACGTCGGAACGAAGTCCTCGGGGCAGCAGTAGCGCGCGAACGACGTTCCCGTGTCGTCGCAGCTGTCGTTGAACTGCTCCCGATCGGCGTCGTTGTCGCAGACCCAGAGCTCTTGGTCGTCGTCGCACGGGCTCTGTCCTTGATTCGTGGGCTCGCAGCCGGTGTCGCAGCCGCCGGTTCCGCCGCGGCCCCCGGCTCCGCCGGGCGAACGGCCGCCGAGCCCGCTCATGCCGCCGGGTGCGTTTCCCGCGGCGCCCCCCGCCGGGAGGCCCCCTGCTCCGCCGACCCCAGCTCCCGCGCCGCTCGTGCCGCCGATGGATGCGCCTGCCGTGGCCCCGCTCCCGCCCGTCATGTCACCGCCCGTTCCCGTTCCGCCCGTCATGTCGCCGCCCGTTCCCGTCCCGCCCGTCGCGGCGCCGCTTGCTCCCCCGGTTGCCGTTCCGGCGTTGCCGCCTTCGGCCGCAGCGCCGCCGGACGCGTTACCGCTCGCTCCGCCCGTCACGGCGCCGCTCGTTCCGCTCGTGGAACGGTCGCTCTCCTTGAAATCGTTCGAGCTTGCGTTGCCGCAGCTCGGCGCGACGAGCGCGAGACCGAGCATGGCGAGGAATGCGGAGGGCAGCGCCGTCGATTGCATCACCTGACAGTGTACCCCGCACCCGAACGACCCATGCACCGGCGCCGCCGAGAACGTGGTTAACTCGAGCGCCGGTGAACGCCGAACTTTCGAGAGAACTCGCGGACTTCGGGCGCCGCGTGCGGAAGCTGTCGAGCGCCGGCGATACGCTGCGTGGATTCTTTAACGCGGGCGAGGACGTGATGCTCGCGCGGGCCCCCGGGCGGCTCGACGTGATGGGCGGCATCGCGGACTACTCGGGGTCCCTCGTGCTCGAGCTCCCGATTCGCGAGGGCGCATTCGCAGCGGCGCAGCGTAGCGCGGACGGTGTGGTTCGCGTCGCGAGTCTCTCGCCCGACGGCTCCCCGCCGCGCGAGCTCACGCTGCGAGCCGAAGCGCTTTCGGGCGGCTACGTTGCGGCGCGGGCCGCATTTTCGAGCACGGCGGAGGAGGCCTGGGGTGCATACGTCGCGGGCGTGCTCGCCGCGCTCGTCGAACGAGGCGCCGAGCTCGCCGGCGCGCGGCTCCTCGTCGCATCCTCCGTGCCCGAGGGCAAGGGCGTCGCGTCTTCGGCGGCAGTGAGCGTCGCGTCGCTCGCCGCCGCGAGCGCCGCCTTCGGCGTGAAGCTCGACCCCGTAGAGCTCGCGCTCGCGTGTCAAAACGTCGAAAATCTCGTCGCCGGCGCTCCTTCCGGCGTCATGGATCCAATGACGACCGCGCTCGGTCGCGAAGGCAAGCTCCTCGAGCTGCTCTGCCAGCCCGCGCTCGTTCGCGGTCACGTCGACGTGCCGGCGGGGATGCGCTTCTTCGGCATCGACTCGGGTCTCCGACACGCCGTGTCGGGGGCGGACTACGGCCTCGTGCGCGTCGCCGCGTTCATGGGCTACCGCATCCTCGCCGAGTGCGAAGGGCTCACGTGCGCACGCGCGGGGGCGCGCGTTACGGTCGTCGATCCGCTGTTCGGCGGCTATCTCGCGAACGTTCCGCGCGAGCTCGCGCTGCGCCATCGCGAAGCGTTGCCGGAGCGCCTTCTCGGCGCGGAGTTCCTCGCGCGCTACGGCGGGACCACGGACGCGGTGACGACGGTCGATCCGGCCGCGACGTACCCCGTGCGCGCGGCGGCGCTTCATCCCGTGCACGAGCACGAGCGGGTGCGAGCGTTCGCGGCCGCGCTGCCGCATGCGAACGACGCGACTGCGCTGGAGACGCTCGGCGAGCTCATGCAGGGTTCGCACGCGAGCTACTCGGCGTGCGGACTCGGCTCCGACGGAACCGATTTGCTCGTCGAGCTCGTGCGAACCAGCGCGCCCGGCGACGGGCTCTACGGCGCGAAGATCACGGGTGGTGGCTCGGGGGGGACCGTCGCGGTGCTCGCCGCCGCCGGCGCCGAGCCCAGCGTCCGCCGGGTCGCCGCCGAGTACGAAAAGCGCACAGGCCGCGCGTCCTACGTTTTTGCCGGCTCGTCGCCCGGTGCCGCCGAGCTCGGCACGCACCGCCTGCGCCCGAGCGGCGTCGTCGTGCCCATCTGAGCCCGGTCAGAAGCTACGGCTTGTTCTTGCGGTAGACGACCCAGCGCATGTCGATGGGAGCCTTGCCGACCGACAGGCGGAAAAGGTCGAGCCCGCGCGTCCATTCCTCGAACCATCCGGTCGGGGGCCAGGCATCCGGCGGCAGGTTCTTCTTCTCGTATTCGAACACGCTCTCTTCCGAGAGCAGCGAGAAGCCGAGGCCCGCGGAAGCCCCTTTGAGATCGTCGCGCGTGAAGAGCGAGCACCAGAACACCTGAGCGAGCTCGCGTGCGAGCGCGTCGGGTTGGTAGCCGCTCACGGGCAGGAACACGCTGAACGCCATCAGTCCGCCCGGCGCGAGAATCTCGGCGGCGCGCTCGAACAACTTGCGAAGGTCCGAGGTCTGCCGAAAATGCGAAACGACCTCGCACAGGACGACGAGCCGATACCGTTCCTTGGGTAGCTCGAGCTCGCCGAGGATGTCACCCTGATAGAGCGTGACGGGAAGGCCCTCCTTCGCGGCGTCGTTGCGCAAAATATTCGCGAGATCCGGGCTGAGCTCGACGGCGTCGGCCGGGAATCCGGCGCGTGCGAGCGGCAAGGTGTTTCTCCCGGTGCCCGCGCCGATGTCGAGGACGGGCACGTCCTTCGGCACGCCGAGCGAGCGCGCGAGATCCATGACCTTGGTGTCCGCATGCTTGCCGAACAACGGCGGCGTGCGCGTCTTCACCCAATCGGCGTACTGATCCTCGATGGTCGAGATTTCCGACGTGATCCAGTACTGAATGCCGACCTTCGGGGGCGCCTCGCTCGCGTAGCGGACGATGACGTGTGCGTAGGGCGACGCCTCGAACCCTTCCTTGAGCTTGTCCTGGAGGAGGCTTCGGAGCGTTTCGATCTCGGCGTCCGAAAATACGCGGCCGTAGGACGCGAACATCTTTCGGAGGTTCTCGACGTAGTCCTCGAGCAGGCCGGGCACGGCGGGCATGCGGACCCGGCCTTCGACGCCGATCTTCTTCACGAGCCGGCGAATCGCCGCCCCGCGGAGCATCAGGGGATCGGTTTCGGGTTTCGGCCGCGGCGCCGCGTCGTTCGCGGGCTCGTTCTCTCGGGTGACCATCGCCGGGGCAGCTACCTTAGCCCGGCGCGGCTCCAAAAGGGACAGCGTCGCGCGGCTGGGGTAAGAAGCGCGGGTCCTCATGCTGCGGCTTCGAAGCGCGCTCGCGGTCCTCGGCCTGGTCGCGGCGTGCCGCGCCCTGCCGAGCTCGATCCCACTCGCCGACACCGGTGAGGGCCGCGCCTTCGAGGACGGCGCGCTCTCGCGGAATCGCGTGCCGCTCGTCCAAGGCGGGGCGCGCGAAGCGCCCGCCGACGACGAAGACGATGACGACGCCGACGAAACGATCACGGTCCAGGCATCGCGAGGGGACGCCGGAGACGCCGGGGTGCCCGAGGCGGGCGTCGCGGTGGCGGACGCCGCCGCCGGCTCGGGTTGGGCCGGCGAGTACTTCGGATCCGACCGCCACGTGAGGCGAATGACGGGACTGCCCGACGACGTTGCCCTCGACGACAAGGCGCACACGCGCGTGGAAGAATCGTCGCCGGGAGCGCTCGTCATCTCGCTCGTGAGCAGCGCCGACGGCCAGGTGATCTGCGCCTTGCGGGCGCGCGCGGAGGGCAACGCGGCGACCATCGAAGCGGGCGAGTCGTGCCCGGGACTCATGTTGATGCCGCCCCTCTCGATCGAGGGGACCGCCGAGCTCGCCGGAGACCGGCTCGAGGTGTCTCTCGAGGGGCACGGCGAGTTCCCCGCCGAGGACCGCACGCTCGACGTGGACGTCGAGTACCGCTTCGAGGGTAAGCGCCGCTGAGCGCGGGCGCGCCGCCTACACCAGGCGAGGAAACCCGAGGCGCTGTTGGGGCGCGTCGGGCGCCGAAGCCTCGGGCGTCCGAAAGTCCCGCGACTCCCGGCCGACGAGCTCGGGCGCGTCGATGTCCGCATCGGGCGGCACCGTGCCGAGCTCACTGAAGCGACGGGCCGCCACGAGCACGCGCGCGTCGAAGGAGCCGACCGCCTTGTTGTAGTACTCGACCGCCTTGTCCAAGCTCGAGCCGACCTTCGAGAAATAGCCGGTCATGTCGGAGAGCCGCTTGTAGAGCTCGGCGCCGAGCTCGCTCACGTGCTTGGCGTTCGCGGCGAGCGCCTCTTCGCGCCAGCCGAGGTGCGCGGTACGCAGAAGCGCGATGAGCGTCGTCGGCGTCGCCGGAATCACACCGCTCAGCACGCCGAACTCGATGAGCGAGGGGTCCTGCTCGAGCGCGGCTTGAAAGAGCGCCTCGCTCGGTACGAACACGACGACGAACTCGGGCGACGCTTCGAAATGCTCGAAGTAGCGCTTTTTGCCGAGCTTTTCGATGTGCGTGCGGAGGTGGCGCGCGTGCAGCTCGAGGTGTCGTTTGCGGTCCGCCTCGTCGGAAGCTTCCATCGCGTCGAGGAACGCAACGAGGGGAACCTTCGCGTCGACCACGATGTGTCGCGTGCCCGGCAGGCGCACCACGAGATCGGGGCGAACGCCGCCGTCGGCGCTCGGTGCGACGACCTGCACCTGGAAGTCGCAATGCTCGACCATGCCGGCGAGCTCGACGGCGCGCTTCAGCTGGAGCTCGCCCCATTGCCCGCGGGCGTGCGGTTGGCGCAGCGCCTTCACGAGCGAGGCGGTCTCGGCGCGCAGCTGCTCTTGCGTTCCGATGAGCGCCTTGACCTGCTCGCTGAGCCCCGCATACGCACCCGTGCGCGCCTTCTCGAGCTCCTGCACCTGGGTGCCGACCTTTTCGAGCGAATCCTTCACGGGCTTGAGCACGAGGTCGATCGCTTGCTGGCGCTTTTCGAGCTCGCCCTTGGCGGCTTCCTGGTACCTCATGAGCTTCTCCTCGGCGTGGGCGAGGAACGCTTCGCTGTTGTTCTTGAGCGCCTCGGCGGACGCCGCCTTGAACGCTTGGCCGAGCTCGTCGCGCGCCCGCTCGACGACGGCGAGCTTCTCGTCCGCGGCACGGCGTGCGTTCTCGAGCTCTGCCGTGAGCGCAGCGACGCGCTCGCGGAGCTCGACGACCGCGTCGCGCTGCTCGCCGAGCTCCGCTTCGAGGCGCCCCGTCGTTTGCGCGATGGTTTCCGCGACCGCGCGGCGATCGGCTTCGTCGCGTAGCTCGCACTCGAGCTCGCAGGCTCGCGCCTTGAGCTCGAGCTCCCGCTCGCGGGCCGCTGCGAGATCCCGCTCGCCGCGCCGATAGGTGAGCCACGCGAGGCCCACGCCGATGACGAGACCGACGAACAGGCCGACGAGCAAGGTGACCATCACCCGGGACCGTAACCCCAAACCCTGCTCCTCAAGAAGCTTTGGTAGGACGAAGAATGTCCTATCCAGGGCACGGCTGCTGCTTTTCGTACAAAAGGCGCTCTTCGGGGGTTTTTGACCGGCGGGCCAGAAACAGGCCCCGGATCGCATCGACGGGGCGCGAGCCACCTCGTCGTCCGGCGGGCCACGGCGTGACCGTCGAACGCGGATAGGGTCCGTAGAAATAGCGGTATTCGTGCCGTTTCGACGGCCGCACCGGCGTGCATTGCGGCGGTCGAGGAGCCTGGTGTAGTAAGGCGCAAACGAAAAGAGAGGGTAATGTCCAGCAGGGGCTCCATGTCCGTTCAGTCGCTGCGAGGTTTTCTCGGCCTCGTTTCGCGCGAGGGTCTCGATCCCACTCCGGTGCTCGCCGAAGCGGGGGTCACTGCCGAAGACCTATCCGACATCGATGGACGCATCGAGCTCTCGCGCTGCGAAGGGCTCGCGGGCGCGGTGATACGACGCCTCGGTGAACGACAGATTTTGAGCGTCTTTTCCCGGCTCAAAGCGGGCGACTTCGGCATTCTCGACTACGTCATTCGCAACAGCCGCACGCTCGGTGAGTCGCTCGAGCGGCTGGCGCGCTACACGCACGTGAACAACAGCATCGCCGACTGCGTCCTCGAGATCGACTCCGAGCGCGCACGCGTCGCGTTCGTGCAGCCGCCGACCGTCTCCTCCGCGTTCACGCGCCTCTCGGCGACCGCATGGCTCGCGAGCTGCGTCGTCATCGTGCGCCAGCTCGTCGGCGCGGAGTTCGCTCCCGTGGAAGCGCTGTTGCCGAATCCCGAGCCGGGCGCCGCGGATCGCGACGCTTATCGGGAGCTCTTGCGCTGCCCGTTGCGCTTCGGCGCGCCCTCGGCTGCGTTCGTCGTGCCGCGCGTCGAGCTCGGGCGAGCGGTCGAGAACGCGGATCCCGCGCTCGCCGAGCTCATCGAACCGCACCTCGAGCGAGCGCTCGCGGAGGCCGGGGCGAGCTCGCGGGCGGCGGTGCCGGTGCGGCGCGTGCTCGTCGCCATGCTCGGCGGCCAGGAGCCGACGCTCGAGCGCGTCGCCAAGCGGCTCGCTACGACGCCGCGCACGCTGCAGCGCCGCCTGCGCGACGAACACACGACGTTCCAGGATCTGCTCGATTCCGTGCGTCACGAGCTCGCGCTCGTGCACGTCGGGAAACAGGCGGCCTCCATCGACGAGATCGCTTGGCTGCTCGGTTTCTCGAACGGCAGCGCGTTCCACCGCGCGTTCAAGCGCTGGACCGGCGTCACGCCGGGTGAATTTCGCCGGCACTCGTGAGCGCGCCGTCGAAGCGCGCGCGCGGGAGCAGCACCTCGAAGCGCGCGCCTCGGCCCGGCGCGGTTTCGACCCGAATGTGTCCACCGCACTGATCCACGATGCGCTTGACACTCGCGAGGCCGAGGCCGGTGCCGTCCGCCGAGCTCTTGGTGGTGAAGAACGGCTCGAAGATGCGGCGAGCGGTCGCGTCGTCCATGCCCACGCCGTCGTCGCTCACGACGAGGGCGACGAAGCCGGCCTCGCCGGACGAAGCGCGAGGCCCATTCGCGGTCTCGACGCGAAGACGGCCGCCGAGCGGCATGGCGTCGCGCGCGTTCAGCACGAGGTTCATGACGATCTGCTCGAGCTCCGTGGGGTCGCAGAGCACGGTGGCGCGTTCGGCGCGAACGCTCAACACGAGCTCGATACCGGTGTGGCCGAGTCGCTCGAACGCGCGGGAAAGGTCCGCGACGACGCGATTGAGATCGACGCGCTGCACGGCGCGCTCGTATTTGCCGCGGCTCGCGAGCACCTTTCGCACGAGCTCGACCGAGCGTTTCGTCGCAACGTCGATATCACCGACGAGCTCGGCCCCGGCCGAGCCCGCAGCGACGTGACCGCGGAGCAGCGCGGCGGCGTTCAGGATGATGCTCAGATGGTTGTTGAAGTCGTGGGCGGCTCCGCCCGCGAGCTCGGCGACCGTTTCGAGCCGTTCGACGCTGCGCAGGCGCTGCTCGAGCTCCGCCCGCTCGCGCTCCGCCTGCTCTTGAGCCGCAGCAAGATCCTCGAGCAAGGTCTTCGACTGCTGTAGATCGCGAGCGAGCATCGCGAGTCGGCGAACGGCCGACAGAAAGAGCACCGCGGTGATCAGGAGGGACGCACAGAAGACCGTCCACAACCGCTCGGGTGGGATCGGTGCGAGTGGTTTCGGTAGCGCGCCCAACGTTTCGAGTTGCGCAGCGAACAGCACGGAACAGGCGCTCGCGACCGCGAGCAGCGCGCCGGCGCGGCGCGACCAAAACAGACCCGAGATCGCGACGACGGGGAGATAAACGAACGTTCCGGGGCTGTGCACGCCGCCGAACGCGAAAACGGAGGCCGTCGCAAGCAGCCAGAAGCCGCCGCCCACCACTGCGCCGGCGGCGCGCCGTTTGCCCGCGCGGACGCAGAGGTACGACGCTCCGAGGACGATCGCGAAGAGCGCGTGCAGACACAGCGTCGGCACGTACACCTTCATCGAAAACGGCGTCGCAGCGGCGCTCAGCGCGAGCACGACGGCGGAGATCTTGAGAACGCGCTCGAGCGTCCGCGAAAGGTCGGTTTCGGTTTCGTTAGGAAGCGCCGCTGCCCGGTCCATGCCGATGTATCCGCTCGCGGTCGATCCAACCATCGAGGAAGCTCTACCACCCTCGGAAAAACGCACCACGCTGGCCATCCCCGCGTACGACGAACTTCTCACCGCGGACGCCACGGCGAGCGCCATGCTAGGGTCGCTCGTGATTTCGGCGCGCGCTGCGGCGGTTTCTAGTGTCGTCCTCGTCGCAACGCCCGCAGGCGCGACGTATTCGATCGTGGGCGCCGACACCGTGACGCGCGAGGTCGGCGGAACCGGCACGTCCTGCCTGCGCGGTTCGGACGTTTACATCATCTACGGAGCTGCCCCCGGTTTCGGCGTCATCCACGCGCAAGCGCAGGCGAATTTGAACGGACGCGACCGGGGCGTCGAGCTGCTCGCGCAGGGAACCGCGCCCGCCGACGTGATTTCCGCCATCACGGCGGCGGCGTTCGACCCGAACGCGCGCGTCCGCCAGTACGGCGTCGCCGACGCCATGGGCCGTACGGCGGGTTTCACGGGTCCCGGAGACGGCGCCTTCGCGGGCGATCGACAAGGTACGGTGGGCACCTTCACCTATTCGGTGCAGGGAAACATCCTGACGAGCGACGCCGTGCTCACGCAAGCCACCGCGGGCTTCGAGGCGTCCGGGTGCGATCTGGCCGAGCGGCTCATGCGTGGCCTCGAAGCGGGCGCGGAGAACGGCGAAGGCGACAGCCGCTGCACGCCGAACGGAATCCCCAGCGATTCGTCGTTCATACAGGTCGAACGCCCGGGAACGCCCCGCGGGAGCTACCTCGAGCTCCACGTGCGCACCTCGGGGTCGCAGAGTCCCATTCCCGGACTTCGCGAGCAATTCGACGCCTGGCGGGCCGCACACCCCGGCCCGGCGCCGCCGAACGGCGGCGGCGCGGGGGTCGGCGGCGGCGCGGGGGTCGGCGGCGGCGCGGGGGTGACGAGTGGTCGCGCTGCGGGCGGTATCGCCGGCTCCGCTACGCCCGCGAACGAGTCGGACGACGATGGTGGCTGCGGGTGCCGCGCCGGCGTACGGCGAGGTTCGTCGAGCGCCGTCATCGCGCTCGCTCTGGTCGGACTGATCCGACTCGGCCGGGGCGGCGCAGGCCGGAAAACACGAGCAGCGACGGGCGATGAGCGCACGACGTGATTTTTCGAGGTAGAAACCCGGGATGAGTCGCGTGCTTCCGAGCGAGGTGACCCTCGAGCTCGGGCTCGACGACGCGAGCGATCCCGAAAGCCTGCGGCGGGCGGTCGCGGTGAAGCTCCGGGTGCCCGAAGGCGAGCTGCCCGAGGTCGCCTTGCGCAAGCGCTCGCTCGACGCGCGTCGCGGGCGCGTGCGCTTCCACGCCCTGGTCGCCGTCGGCGCTGCGAAAGAGCCGCTCGGCGGCGCGCCGCCGCGCGACGTGAAGGGCGAGCCGCGCGTCGTGATCGTGGGCGAGGGACCCGCCGGGCTCTTCTGCTGTTACGAGCTCGCCCGTCGCGGCATCGCCGCCCTCGTCGTCGATCGCGGCAAGCTCGTTCAGCCGCGGCGCAAGGATCTGCGGGCTCTCAATCGCTTCGGGACCGTCGATCTCGATTCGAACTACTGCTTCGGCGAAGGCGGTGCGGGAACCTACAGTGACGGCAAGCTCTACACGCGCTCGCACAAGCGGGGCCCCGTGCGCGACGTCATCGAGCTCCTCGCCCTCCACGGCGCGCCCGAATCGATCCTCGTCGAGGCGCGTCCCCACATCGGTTCGAACCAATTGCCCAAGGTCGTCACCGCGCTACGCGAGCGCCTCGAAGGCGTCGGACAACGCTTTCGTTTCGGCGCGCGCGTCGTCGCGCTGCGTGTCGCGGGCTCTCCTCCTCGCGTTACGGGCGTTCGGCTCGCCGACGGCAGTGAGCTCGACGCCGACGCCGTGGTGCTCGCGACCGGACACTCGGCGCGCGACGTGTTCGAGCTCTGCACGGAAGTCGGAGTCCGGCTCGAAGCGAAGCCGTTCGCGCTCGGCGTCCGCATCGAGCACCCGCAGCCGCTCGTGAATCGCATCCAATACGGCTCGGCGGCGGGACATCCCGCCTTGCCGAACGCGGCGTACCGGCTGGCCTGCGAGATCGACGGTCGCGGCGTATTTTCGTTCTGTATGTGTCCGGGCGGCTGGATCGTCCCTGCTTCGACCGCCCCCGGCGAGCTCGTCGTCAACGGGATGAGCCTGCGCCGCCGGGATTCGCCGTTCGCGAACTCGGGGCTCGTCGTCGGCGTCGAGCCGCGAGACTGGGAAGCGCTCGGTCTGCGCGGCGCGCTCGGCGGTATCGAGCTGCAGCGCCGCATCGAACGCGCTGCGTTCGACGCCGGCGGCGGAGCCCTGCGCGCTCCCGCGACGCGGGCGACCGATTTCGTCGCGGGCCGCTCCTCGTCGAGCGTCCCGGACTCGAGCTACATCCCCGGCATCGTCGCGACCAACGTCGCGGACGTGCTCGACGCGTCGGGTCTGCCGCTCGCCGAACGCATTCGCCGCGCGCTCGGGGCCTTCGACAGGACCATGCGCGGCTACCTCACGGACGACGCCGTTCTCGTCGGCGTCGAGTCGCGCACGAGCTCGCCCGTGCGTGTCCCGCGCCACCCGGAAAGCCTGGAATCTCCCGATATCGGCGGCTTGTATCCGGCCGGCGAGGGTGCCGGTCACGCTGGCGGCATCGTGAGCGCGGCTCTCGACGGCTTGCGCATCGCCGAACGCGTCGCCGAACGCGTCCAAGCTTCGCGCTAGGTGGTTTCTCGGCCGTCCGTCAGAGGTTGACGTAGCGCCAGGGCGATACGTCGAAGTGGAAGTGATCGGCATGGCCGCGGTGCCCCGGGCCGAACATGCTGCGAAAGATGTCGCGCCGCTCGGTCAGGCGATCGGTCAGCGTGCGCAGGAAACGCGCGTGGAGAGCGGCCGTGGACGTCGAGGTTCGATCCCAGTGCTTCGCGACGCGAACTTCGAACGGTCCCCGCAGATGTTTCGGCAAGTCCGGAGGGAGCGTGTCCGTTTTCGAGGCCGGCCCGAAGTCGAAGCCGAGCACGTCGATGGCGTTTCCGAGCGCGTGCTCGCTCACCATGTGCGAGCGCGTGCGCGAGCGCCGGCACACGTACGCCCCGAGGTGGCGCAAGCGCCGCGGCGCGCGCCCGTAGGTCTCGCGCGCCACCTCGTCGAGCACCGTTTCGAAGCGTTCGAGGCGTTCGCGAAAGACGCTGCTCACGACGACCGATCCGGCGTAGCGCACCGTCGTGCCGCGGTACTCGACGAGCCCGTCCTTCGCGCACGCGACGCGCGCTTTCGGGTCTTCGAGCCGGCGCGGAATGGCGTCGAGCACGTAGGGGTCGCCGTTCAACGCGTTCCATTCGGCCCACAGCGTGTAGCGCGAGGGGAGGGGCGCGGTTGCTTCCTCCGTTCGTCCGCCCGACGCCACGCAGCCGAGCCCGAGCAAGACGACCGCCACGTTCAGGGCCTTCGAGCGCATTCCGACGCAATCTGACACGAGCTCGCCTCTGGCGCTTGGGTCCACGGCGGCTCGTTCGTTCGCTTGGATTGCCGCGGCCGTTGGGTCGAGGCGAGATAGACTCGCCGGGCCTTGAAGCTCCCGAAGGTAAAGCTCAAAAAGGACCTGCGGCGTGCGCTGCATCGCGGCCAGCCGTGGATCTACCGCGACGCGCTCGCCGCGGCGCCCGGCGCGGGCGACGGCGAGGTCGTGCTCGTCGTCGGCAAGGACGCGCGTCCCATCGGTCGCGGGTTTTTCTCGCTCGTGGGGCCAATCGCCGTGCGCATGCTCACGACGGACAAGAACGATGACGTCGCTGCGCTCGTCCGCGCGCGGCTCGAGCAGGCGCTCGCCGCACGGCGTGAGCTCTACGCGTCGAAGGAGACGACCGCCTTTCGCTGGGTACACGGCGAAGGGGATCGACTGCCCGGACTTCACGTCGACGTGTACGGCGCGACGGCGTCCACGTTCTTCGACGGCGCGGGCGCGCGTGCCTTCTACGTGGGGCTCGGGCTGCCGGCGTTGCTCGTCGAGCTCGGTGGGGAGCTCGCGCTCTCGGCCGTTCTCGAACGGCCGCGCCGCGACGACGCCGCCCGCGCCGACACGATCGCGCTCGTCGGTTCGCTTCCCGCCGGGGAAATCGAGGTGCTCGAGCACGGTCTCGCGTTCGGCGTGGATCTCGTGCACGGGCAGAAAGGTGGGCTGTTTCTCGACCAGCGCGACAACCGGGCTCGCGTCCGGGCGCTGGCACGAGGGCGCCGCGTCTTGAATCTGTTCGGCTATACCGGCGGCTTCTCGCTCC
>DASUTR010000808.1:0-4028 GCA_036374535.1 Polyangiaceae bacterium | reverse complement strand
ACCCGGTCAGACCTACAAGCAGCACATGGTCCACCGCTTCACGACCAAGTGAGCTAGGGCAACTCGGCGGCGCTTCAGTGCTGCCGACCCAACGCGCGGCGCGCTTCGATTCCGCTTCGAGCGGATCGGGCCGCCGCGCGTACTTTTTCCATAGGCTTGGGCCGCATTGACTCAAAAAAGTAGCAGTCGGCGCAACCGGCCTGGGGCTGTGACCGAGACACCCCGTGCGTTGAGTAGCGCCCCCACCCGACGGTCCGACTTAACGCTACGAGCACCCCCACATCGTTCATTTTCCCAACGCTCACCGCGGAGGTGAGGAGGCAGTCATGGCTCTTTGCAAGATTCGCAAGCTTCACGGTCTCCTTGGACTTCTCGCTACGATGTCGGCCTTGCCCGTCGCCTGTGGCGACAAGTTTGAAGGTTGCGAGGCGTCGCGCACGTGCCCACCACCCAACGACGCCGGCGAAGGCGGCGAAAATGGAAACACCGGCGGCACGTCCCCTTCCGGCGGGAACACGAGCGGCGGGACCGAATCAGGCGGAACGTCCGGCTCGAGCGGTACAAGCGGCTCGGGTGGCTTGGCTGGGAGCGATGACGGTGGCGCCGGAGCCGGTGGAGGTTCTGGCGACACCGAGCCGCCGACGGTCGTTTCGTTCACACCCAGTGACGGCGATAGCGAAATCGAACGCGACGTGACGCTCACTATTGTGATGAGCGAAGCGATCGACCCGTCCACCGTGACGAGCACGAGCGTGATGCTCGAAGGTCCGAATGGAAGAGTGCCCGGCTTCGTACATGTCGAGGGCAACACCATTTCATTCGCTCCCGACGCGCCATTAATCCTACTTGCCACGTACACAGTCACGCTGAGTGATGCAATCGCCGATCAAGCCGGGAACACTCTCGTGAAAACGCAAGATGCACGGTTTGGTGTTCGCGACGGCAAAATGAGCGAGCTTACGTACCCGTTTGGGAGCACCACTTCCCGACTCGCGACACGCCTACAAAGTAACGCATTCGGCGACGCGGTGGTGGGAATGGACCTGCGACCGGGGCTCACAAACGTTCATGCAAGCACGTATGTTGCCGAGGACCAACGATGGACGCCTGCGACGTCACTGCCCGGCGCACACGGATACACGCTAAGCGTAGCTCTGGATGCATCAGGACGTGCCGCCGTCGCGTGGGGTACGACGACCACGAGCTTCGGTTGGTCACGCCTCACGGACGACTCGCAATGGGTTCCCGCAGGCGCTTTGCCTTTCTGGCCCTCCATGGCCGCAACCTCTAGCGGACGGACCTTCGCGCTCACGTCGGACACGATGGGGCTTCAAAGCCAAACCCTTGACCTGTCGGACGGAACGGTTGGGTCGGTCGACCTGGTGCCATTCGCGGATTTAGGATCGTGTGCGGACCCGGTGGCGGCCAGAGAACGCGTGGCGCTGATCTGCACCCGGTCCCTGAGCAGCGAGCAGGAACTCATTGCGCTTTGGAACATCGGATCCACCTGGGGCCCGCCAGAGCGAATTGCTTCCGGGGTCGATTTTCCGAGCTTCCGCGCGGGCAGCGACGAGCAGGGCAACATCGTCGTCGTTTGGCGTGAAGCCGACGAGATTCGCTCGCGCAGCTACGAGTATGCGTCGGGCGATTGGACTCCGAATCAGTTGCTTGCCACGACCAGTACGATTGCAGACGTCCGTGAGCTGGACATCACGGCGGGCCACGCGATTGTAGGAGTGAACAGCTTCGAGCCGACGGAGGGTCTCTGGGTCATGGTCTATGAACCAGGAAGCGGGTGGCTCGAGACATCGAAGGTGCGTTTGGATGACCCTGGTACCAACGGCTACAACATCACCGTATCGATTGATGCGTCCGGGAACGGACTAGCCGTGTGGCATTCAGAGCTACGGCATCGCCGGTACCGCGCAAACGAGGGCTGGCAGCCCGTCGATAACCTAGGAACGAACGTCGAGGAGTACTTCCTCTTCGCGGCCGGCGCTCCGGACGGCTCGGTCCTCGTGGTTGCCAACGATCTCTCGCAAAATCCGAACGGCGTCCCCTTGGCCGTTCGCTTCGAGTAGCTCGACGGCGCGAGTCCGAACGGCTCGTCGAGCTCAACCCCCGACGAGCCGCTCGAGGATCTCGCTCACGAGCTTCGGGTTCGCCGAGCCCTTCGTCTCTTTCATCACCTGCCCCACCAAGAAGCCGAGCACGCCCTTCTTTCCGGCCTTGATCGTCGCGACCTGCGTCGGGTGGGACTCGATGACGCGCGCGCAGACGGCTTCGAGCTCGCCGGTGTCGGAGACGACCTTCATGCCGCGCTCTTCGACGATTTCGCCCGGGCGGCGCGCGGTATTTTCGATCGCGGCGAAGACGTCTTTCGCCTGTTTGCCGCTGATGGTTCCTGCTTCGACGACGGCGAGGAGCTCGGCGACTTGCGCGGGCGTGACGCTGAACTTCGCCGTCATGCCGTGGAGGGTCGCGCCGCGCATCACTTCGTTGACGACGAAGTTTGCGACTTTTACGGGCTCGGCGAACGCGCTCAGCGTCGCCTCGAAGAAACGGACGAGCTCGGGGTGCTGCGTGAGGGTCTGAGCGGCGGCGGCGATGCCGAGCGCTTCGACGTAGCGGCGGCGCCTTTCGAGCGGGAGCTCGCCGACGAGGGACCGTTCGCGTTCGATGAATGCGGGATCGAGCGTGAGGGGCGGGAGATCGGGCTCCGGGAAGTAGCGGTAGTCGTGCGCGTCTTCCTTCGAGCGCAGGGTCGCGGTCTGTCCCGTGTCGGGGTCGAAGCTGCGCGTTTCCTGCTTGATGCTGCCGCCGGCGTCGAGGATCGCGGTTTGCCGGGCGATTTCGGCGTCGATGGCGCGCTGGACGAAGCGGAACGAGTTGATGTTCTTGAGCTCGCAGCGCGTGCCGAGCTTCGACGAGCCGCGCGGGCGGATCGAGACGTTCGCGTCGCAACGGAAGCTCCCCTCTTCGAGGTTGCCGTCGTTCACGCCGATGAAGACGAGCACGTCGCGGAGCGCGCGGAGATAGGCGGCAGCCTCGGCGCTCGAGCGGAGCTCGGGCTCGCCGACGATCTCACACAGCGGAACGCCCGCGCGGTTGAGATCGACGAGCGAATCGCCGCCGACGCCGTGCACGTTTTTTCCGGCGTCTTCCTCCATGTGGACCCGCGTGATGCCGATGCGGCGCGTTTCGCCGCCCACTTCGACCTCGAGCGAGCCTTTGCTCGAAAACGGCTCTTCGTACTGGCTGATTTGATAGCCCTTCGGCAGGTCCGGGTAGAAGTAGTTCTTGCGCGCGAAAATGCTCTTCTCGTGAATCGTGCAGCCGAGGGCTGCCGCCGTGCGCACCGCCATCGCGACGGCCCGCTCGTTCAAGACCGGCAGCGACCCCGGGAGCCCGAGGCATACGGGGCAAACGTTGGCGTTCGGGGCCGCGCCGAAGTTCGTCGAACAGCCGCAGAAGAGCTTCGACCGCGTGAGCAGCTGCGCGTGCACCTCGAGGCCGATCACGGGCTCGTAGTCAGTCATGGGAGCGCTTTTCGGATCTTAACAGGAAGACGGAAGGGGGGAAGGCCTTTGCCGCTCTGTTCCCACGTCCAGCAGGGGCTCCCCGGATGAAGTTCAAAGTTATCGCGAGCGATAGTTATCGCGAGCGATAATTTTGGATTCGCGGTTCGCGGTGGGCTCTGCGGCGCGGCGACGGCGCCCCCGCTTCGGAAAGGACGTTCACCCCATCAGGGTGGCGCGCTCCCCGCGGGCGAAGAGTCAGTGACCGGCTTCGCGCGTGACGCCCGGGTGCGTTTCATCGCCCGGCTCGTGGCGCGGGTTCGCGGTCACGTGGCTGCCGTCGCGGCCGGGGAAGCTCCTGAGGAGCTCGCGTTCGAAGATGAACTGCTCGCGCGAGTCGTACGGGGCGGCGTGGATACCCGTGTCCATGCGAATCGCGTCGCAGGGGCACGCCTCGACGCAGTAGCCGCAGAACACGCAGCGGAGCTCGTCGATGACGAAGCGCTTCGG
>DASUTR010000807.1:0-6841 GCA_036374535.1 Polyangiaceae bacterium | reverse complement strand
AGCTCGACGGTCAGGTCGGACGTGCCTGGTCGAAGACCATCGTTCGCATCGCCGAGGAGGAAGTAGCCGAAACCGGATCGCCGCTGCTCGCGCTCAGCGCTGCGATGGTGGGGGTCTTCTGATGGCGGCTCGCCGTTGCTCGTCGGTTCCGACCCCGCCTTCCTGCAGACGCCCGGGCCATCGGGAGAGTGAGTTTGTCATGCGCGGACCCTTCGGCTTCGTTCTCGCGTTTCTCGTCGCCTTCGTCGTTCCGATCGCGTGCAGTCCGCAGGTCGTGGACGCGGTCGATCCCCCCTTCGAAGCGGCGGGCGCGTCGAGTCGAGGTGGTAGCGGCGGCGCAGCAGGTGGCGGCGTGGGTGCGACCGCGGGCAACGGGGCGGCGTGTCCCGATGGCGGGAGCGAAGCGGATCGAGACGGAGACGGTACGCTGGACTGCGCGGATGGTTGCCCCGAGGACCCGGAGAAGCAGAACAGTGGTCTCTGCGGTTGCGGCCTTCCCGACACCGCGCCCGACGGCGGCGTGACGTGCGCCGATCTCGTCTCGCTGCTCGCGCATCGTTACGCCTTCAACGGCGTCGGAACTGCCGTCAGAGACACGGCGCCCGGCGGCACGGCTCACGGAGAGGTCTTGAATGCCGAACTGTCCGGGGCGGGGACGCTCGCGCTCGAGGGTGGTACGACCGACCAATACGCCCTCCTTCCGAACCGCGTCATCTCGACGCGACCCGCAGGTGATCCGGACACGGGCTCGATCACCCTCGAAGCGTGGCTGCGCTGGAACGGGGGTGCGGCTTGGCAGCGAATCTTCGACTTCGGCGACAACGACGGCCCGCAGGAAGGACAGCAGGGAGGCGGCGGCATCTCGTATCTCTTCCTCACGCCGAAGACACCGCTCGAACCGGATCTCGTGGGCGCGGCGCCCCAAAACGCGAAGCTTCGAGTTGCGTACAAGCGTCCAGGGAGCGGTGAATACGAAGTCACGCTGGACGCGCCCATTCAGCTGCCCTCGGGCGACCCCGAACCCACGCACGTGGCCGTCGTCGTCGACGGAACGCTTCAGCGGATGGGAGTTTACATCAACGGCGAGCTGCAGAACGGCTCCGCGTACTTCAGGAACGTGGGCGCTGCGACGTTCACGTCCATGACCGGCGTCTACGACTGGAGCGCCCCCGTGCCCACGGCGGACGGCGGAATGGTGACGCCCCCCGCGATCGATCTCACCGTGATCAACGACATCAACAATTGGCTCGGCCGCTCGCAGTTCGTCGCCGACAACGAGCTTTCGGGGACGTACTACGAGTTTCGGATCTACTCGGCCGCGCTCACTCCCGAGCTCGTCGACATCAGCTATCGGGGCGGCCCGGACGCGGAGTTCCTTCAGTAGCGGCGGCCGCTCCGGCGGTCGTTCGTGTGATCGAAAGCTTCGGGGTCCGGCCATTCGCGCCCCCTCCGGCGCGCGGCCGAGCGCGTCTTCCTCGCGTCGCGCTCGGCACGGGCTGCTCCCTCACGAGGGCCCTCACGGACTTGACCCTTGACTCGCCCGCGAGCCGTCTCTAGTAGGCGTTCTAGCGATGCCGGCCGCCCCGAAGCCCCCCGCAGCACCCCGGTTCGTCGCCTGGCTTAAGCGTTTAAGCCGCGCCGCCCTCTGCGGGCTCGTGCTCGCGCCGGCAGGCTGCCTCAAGACGCCCGACCTCCACGTCGCCGGTACACTCGACGTCGCGACGAACCCGCCGGCGACGTTCGAGCTCGACGGCAAGCCGTTCTGCTTCGCGGGGTCGAACAACTACTACCCGCTCTTCATGCCGCGCCCCGTCGTGGACGATCTCTTCCACGCGACGGTCGCTCTCGACATGCGCGTCATGCGCATCTGGGCGATGATGGATCGGGGCTCGCTCGACGGCAGCGTTCCGAACACGGATCCGGACGGCGGCGACAAGCGGGGCGTGTACTTCCAGTACTGGGACCCCGTCGCCAAGAAGCCCCTGTACAACGACGGCCCGGACGGTCTCGAGCGCCTCGACTACGTGCTCGCGAAAGCCGCCGAGCTCGACGTCAAGATCATCATGGTGATGGTGAACAACTGGCGGGCGTTCGGCGGCATCGACCAGTACTTGACGTGGTACGGCCGCGACAAGCACCACGAATTCTTCACGGCGCCCGAGGTGAAGCAGGCCTACAAGAACTGGCTCGAGCACGTCATCCTGCGAACGAACACGGTGACGGGCCGCCCGTACCGCGAAGATCCGACCATCTTCTCGTGGGAGCTCGGCAACGAGCCGCGCTGCAAGGGCGGCAACGTCTTCGATCGCGGCGACGGCTGGACGACGGCGACCATCACGAACTGGGCGCGCGAGATGAGCGAGTACGTGAAGTCGCTCGCGCCGAACCACATGGTCTCCGTGGGCGACGAGGGCTTCTTGAACGGCGGCGGCTCCCACTGGGCGTATCAGGCGAACGACGGCGTCGACAACGAAGCGCTCACGTCGCTTCCCGCGATCGACTTCGGCACGTTCCACATGTACCCGGAAGACTGGGGCGCGAAGCTCGAATGGGGTGAGCAGTGGATCCTCGATCACCTCGCGGTCGGCCGCCGCGTGGGAAAGCCGATGGTCCTCGAGGAATACGGAGTGAAGGTCGGGCGCGAGCACGGCAACCTCGGTGAAATCGTCAAAGGCTGGCCCGAACGCCGCCGCGCCTACCGTCGCTGGAACGAGCTCATGCTCACGCGCGGCGGCAACGGGTTCATGCCGTGGATGCTCGCCGGCAACGAAGACGGCAAGCGCTACCCCGACTACGACCGCTACGTCTTTTACAAGGACGACGCGACGGGCGCGATCATGAAGGACTACGCGCTCCGCTTCAACACGGAGGCACCGGCGTGCGTCCATGCGCCTCCGGCGAACGCACCGCCGTCGAAGTTCGTGCGGGTACGGCGCCCGGCGAGCTCGGCCGGTGAGATCGCGTTCGGCTGGGCAAGGAGCGAGGGCTGACCCGGATGCGCGCGCTTTTCCTCGTTGCCCTCGGAGCCCTTGCTGGAACCGGTTGCATCACGTCGCACGCGTGGGAGCACGGCACGACGGCGAAGATGAAGGAGCTCGACGTGCCCGCGTGCGGCGCGGTCGGCCTCATCGAGGACGGCGAGGACGGCGACAATCGCATCCTCGCGCGCGACGGCCGCGGCGGTTACTGGTTCACGTTTCAGGACTCTTCGGGCTCGAAGATCGAGCCGGCGGGGCAGTTCAAGATGGGCGCGCCGGGTCACGGAAGCGCGCGCGGGGCGCGCATGCGGGGTCGTATGGCGACGACCGGCTCGAGCATCTACGCCGGCATGGGCTTTCAGCTCTCGGATCCGGCGGGCGCCTACGACGCGTCGCCGTACACGGGGGTCACCTTCTGGGCGAAGGGTCCGGGTCGCTTGCGCTTCGAAATGCCCGACGTGAACACGGCGCCGGGCGGCGGGCGCTGCAAGGATTGCTACAACGACAACGGCATCGTGATCGCGCTCGAGTCCGAGTGGCGCAAGTACACGATCCGCTTCGACTGGCTCGAGCAACGTCCGGGGTGGGGGGATCCCGCGCCGGGCCTCACGAAGAGCGAGGTGTACGCGATGGAGTGGGAGTTCGGCGGCGCGGGTCGCGACTTCGACATCTCGATCGACGACATCGCTTTCATCTGCGAACCGGAGGAAGAATGAAGCGCGCCCCGGCAGCGCTTTTCTGCGCCGCGCTCGCGGCAGCGTGCGGCGGTAAGAGCGAGGACACGCGGCCCCCGCCCGTCCACGCGTCGCAAGACGGTGGCGTCGTGCCGAACTCGTGCCAGCCGCTCGTGCCGCTCAGCGACTATCCGGATCCCGGAAGCGGACCGGTCGCATGCAATGCGCTCGACGGCTTCGAGCTGTACTTGCTCGACACGTTCGAGCCTGGTGAGGCGTCGATCGCCTGGTACACGAACAACGATCGAACTGCGGAGTCGGATCCGCCGCCCGACACCGATCCGATCCCGGCCACACCGATCCCGGGCGGGCGCTGCACGGACGCGGAGCCGTCGGCTGACGCTGCGACGGTGTGTGATTCGCCGGGTGTTCCGCGCGGCGAATGCACGACGCCGTACCGCCTCGCGAGCCGTTCGGCGTTTCGCGTTCGCACGGGGCTCTTGACCGCGAACGGCGGACAGCTCGGGCGCACGCTGCCACTCACGTGCGACGCGAGTCAGGCGGCGTGTCCGTTCAAGGCGGGCCCGCCCGAGATTGGTCCGTGCTCGACGGGCCAGGGTTCGACGGCGCCGACGGGTGGTTGCGAAGGCTACGATCTGAGCCTTTGGGAGGGCGTCGTGATCTGGGCGCGTGTCGGGCCGAACAGCGCCGACACGATCAAGGTGCGCGTTTCGGACAAGGCGACGGACGAGAAGGGGTGCGTGTGCGATCCGTACACGAACCAGAACGACAGCTCGACCGGCTGCGACAAGTTCAGCGCGTTCATCGGGCTGAGCGGCGACTTCCGCGCTTACTTCGTGCCGTTCGGCGAGATGCTGCAGGGAGGCTGGGGCATGCATTCGCCGGGTCTCGACCTCGGCGGGCTCTTCTCGTTCGGCGTCGAGTTCGGACGTGGAGCCTGGGATCTTTGGATCGACGACATCGGCTTTTATCGGAGGCGGCGGTGACGACATTCCGCACCTGCTTCGGCCCGATGCTCGTCGTACTCGCGCTCGGAAC
The DNA here is from genome assembly GCA_036374535.1 of Polyangiaceae bacterium. GTDB lineage: Bacteria > Myxococcota_A > Polyangia > Polyangiales > Polyangiaceae > PMG-095. The sequence goes on along the minus strand of DASUTR010000807.1, from coordinate 2,130 downwards.
GCCGAATCTTGCCCGCGCGCAGACGGCCGTTCCGAACGCGCCGGCGACGGACGAGATCGTCGCCGAAGAGCGCGCCGCGCAGAAGAAAGCGCTCGCCGAGGCGGAAGCGCGCGCCGAAGACGATCCGGAAATGGATCTCGAAGGGCTCGGCGAGGAGAAGCCGCCGCCTCCGCCAGGTTACCTTCCGGGTCACGGCGCGCGCGTCGGCATCGGCTTGTCGCCGCACGCGCCCGGACAGCAATCGGTGCTCCCGGGCGGCATGATGCCGGCGTTCGGCGCACCGCTCGAGCCGAAGGCAGGCGGCCGTCTCGATTTCGCGGGGTACCTGCAGGCCGGCGCGCGCGCGGGGTTCAACTCGCGCCAGACGCCCGAGCGCGGTCAGGGAAAAACGGTGTGGCACGGCGATCCGATCGTGCCGCGCGGCAACGTGTTCGAGAACACGAACAACGTGCCTTACAGCTGGGCGGAGCTGCGCTTCTCGTATTCGATTCCCGGCGTCACCTCGACGGTGTCGCTCGGGGCCTGGGAGTTTTCGCAGACGATGAAAGCGGCCGGCTCGTTCATGCCGAACGCGCAGCTCTGGATCCGCGACGCGTTCCTCGCGTACACGCCCCGCGGCCTCGATCCCGTGAAGCTCAGCTGGAAGGTCGGCGTCTACGAAGATCGCTACGGGGCCATGGCGCAGTATTCGACCGGGCAATACGGCGCGCCCATCGTTGCCACCATCGCGGGCGTCGGTGAGACGCTGTCGGTCGGCGTGCCGCTCGGGGAGTCCCTCGGCCTCGAGCTCGAGCACGGCATCAAGACGAACATGACGCGGCCTCCCGCCGACATTCCGACGGGCCCTCCCAACAACTGGCCGAAACCCTGGGAGGGGCAAACGTTCGTGAACCACGCGCACGTCGCGTTCGACATCCAGAAGGGCTTCATCAAGCCCGCGTTTCACTTCATCGACGCCGTCGCGCGCGACGATCAGGGCGACGACGTGTCGCTCGGTAGCCTGCGTGCCGGCTACCAGAGCTACACGAGCGGCGTCCCCGAAGATCACCCGGAGCTCGATCACGCCGACGGCTCGCTGCGCGTTCTCGGCGCCGACGTGCGCTTCGGTATGAACCGCTTCGGCTACCTCGTGGTCGGCGCGTCGCACACGACGGGCGAGCACGTGCGCACCGTGAACGGCGTCGTGCAGGTCCTGAACAGCGGCGGCGGCCGCGATCTCATGGATCGCTACTTCGGCCGCAACAACGACCAGGGCAGGGGAACGCTGCTGCTCGCAGGCTTCGAGTACAACGTGAGCCTCGGCGAGCTCCTTCGCTACCCCGAAGAGTTCTACGGCGAGGGGCCCGATCTCAAGCTCAGCATCTTCGGTCAGCTCGCGCACATCACGGCGGACGACCCGGCGCGCGACGGCGAAGACAAGTACAAATACGGCGTCGAGGGCGTGTACACGCCGCTCTCGTGGCTCGGGGCGTCCGCGCGCATCGATCGCGCGGTGCCGTACGTCAGCCGGCCCGAAGTGCCGCTCTACCCGAACCAGAACGACAACACCTTCTCGGTCGTCACGCTGAAGGCGATTTTCAAGAGTGACTGGCAGGCGCGCGAAGCGCTGACGCTCCAGTACTCGCGCTTTTTCTACCGCGACGACTTTCACCTCGTGACGCTGAATTCCGGCGGCCAGGTCTCGAACCAGACGGATCAGCCGGACGAAAATCTCCTCGCTCTCTACGGAACGCTCTGGTGGTGACCATGAAGCACAAGACGGCAATGATGGTGACAGCGCTCGCGTGGACCTCCACGGTCCCGGCCCGCGCGCAGCAGGCGCCGCCGCCCCCGGCGCCTGCTCCGGCACCGGCTCAGCCCGGCACTCCGGCACCCGCACAGACGGCACCCACCCCGACGCCAACCCCCGCGCCCGGCGCGACAACGCAGCCCACGCCCGCGCCGGGAACGGCGCTGGCCCCCGGCACGGCGCCCGCTCCCGGTACGCCGGCCGCTCCGGGCACTGCGCCCGCGCCTACGACGCCCGCCGCCGCTGTTACCGTGCCTGCCACGACGCCCGCCGCGCCGGCGGCAGCTCCGATCGACCCGCTCCCGCGCAGCAAAAAGTCGAAGCAGAAGGACAAGGCCGAA
>DASUTR010000806.1:0-4786 GCA_036374535.1 Polyangiaceae bacterium | reverse complement strand
GCGGCGAGCCCCGTGTTCATCGACACCGGCACCAGAATAGCGAACGGTATGCTCGGATCGGCGCGCAACAGCGCGGACGCGGTCCAGCACATTGGCTGCTACACGAACGCGCTGACGGCCTCCGTGACGACCTTCTGTCAGGCGAGGAACGCCGCGGGGACCTCCGTTTCGTGCAGCACCACCTCGGCGAACCTCGTGAACGTGGTCCAGGGCATGACCGGAGATTCGCACCTCTGGTTCAGCTGGAACGCGGCCGGAACGTGCACGGAGATCGACGTGTACAACGTGTCGCAGTCACCGCCGAAGAACCACTGAGACAGCGGCCGCGCGCGGGGCCGGCGCTCCTCGCCGGTCCTCGCGCGGCGGAGTCGAGATGAAAGCCAGGGATTGGTTCGAGCTGACGGGGGGCGTGCTGTTGCTGGCGCTGCTGGCGCTCGTCGTTTGGTCCTTCAAGCAGCAGCAAGCGATGCACGACGAGCTGCGCGCGCTCGTGCTGCGCTCGCGTGCGGCGGCCCCTGCGCCCGAGCAAATTACGCGACGCGTCGCGCTCGAGGTTTCGCCCGCACCGGCAGCTTCCGCCGACGCCTTGCGAGCCGATCTGCGCGCTATCGTGCGCGAAGAGCTCGACGCGTTCGCGGAAGCGTCTGTCGCGCGTGAAGACGAGGAGGAAGCCGTGCCGGACGACCCGGAAAGCTTCGACGAAAACGTGCGCCAGTTCGAGCGCGCGACCGCGCTCGTTCGAAAGGCGCTCGTCTCGCGCGTTTGGGGCGACGAACAGGCGCACGAGTTTCGCAGCATCCGCAGCAAGCTGACACCGGAGCAGTACGACGGCTTGCTCCGTCAGATCCTGCCGGCCATCAACAGCCAGGAGGTCCGCGCGGAAGCGAACGGGCCGCTGTTCTGAGCTCCGCGCTCCGAACGCAATCGGCATCGGTCGCGCCACCTTGGACGAGGCACGCGCGCATGGACGCGTGATCGCAGAGGAGCATTGCCTTAACGCAATGCCCGTTAATGATCGCGCGGATAGGCGTGAATCAGTTCTCGGCGCTCAGAAAACCGGGCAGGTACCCCACACCGACCCGGCGCGAATGAATCGCAAAGCAAGACGCACCGACGCCGTGCGCCGACTCTTGCAGACGGACGACGCTGGCGCGCCGCGCTCCGGCCGCCGTCCGCTGCTCGAGCTACGTGAGGCAAGCCGGAAGCTCCGCGTCGGGGATCGTGACATCAAGCTCACTCCGAACGAGCTTCGCTTCGTTCAGCTCCTCCGCCGGCACCGTGGTCGGGCGGTATCACGTGACGCCGTCTGCGCGGAGCTTTGGGGGCGTTCCGGCGATAGTTACTACGGGCGTCTGGAGATTCTCGTAAAGAGACTGCGCGACAAGCTCGGCATCGAGCGAGACCTGATCCAAACCGAGCGCGGCTCCGGCTATCGGTTGCGCGAGGCCGGACTGTTCAATACGTCGCACATAGCCTCAGACGAATAAGACTTCGGAATGACGGCGACATTCGTTCGAAAATGTAGGTTGCCGTCTTGCACTCATCGGCTCAAAGATACGCGCTCGGATTCGACCAGCAGAACGAGATCGAATCGATCTGGAAATTTCTCTGCGTTCAAGAATGCTCGTACGTCGGCCTGCACTTCGTACGACGCGTAACCCTTGGGCGGCAGCAAGAGGATTCGGCGCGTAGGAGCCAAGGCGCACGACCATTCGACGATCGTCGATCCACGGACGGCGTCGCGTGCGTGGCTTCGTTGTGAACGCAACTCGCTCGTTCGGCGGCCGATCAAACATATAAGTTATGGCTCGTCGCTGGTCGCTGGCTTCGGGCGGCGCTCGTTATTTTTCCGAAAAGCATTTTTCGTTAGCGACTGCAGGCGACATATCTATGCAACTAATAGGAAACCATTCGTTCGAACGGCACGACGCCGTCTCGGAGTGCGCGGAAGAGTCCGCGGAGGAGCTACGCGATGCGATCCATTCTCAGAAATTCCACCACGCTCGGTTTTCACATTCTCAAAGCGCTCGGGCTCGTCGCCGTATCGGGAGCCAGCTGGCTCGCGTTGCAACCCGGTGAGCTCGACGTAAAGCCGGCGCTGGCTCACGACGAAGAAGAGGAAGAGCCTCCGCCGGCGCCCGGCTCGACCTGGGAGCCGGAATCGTGCACGGCGGACAACGAATGTGGTGATCTCTCGCCGCTCTTTCCCATGTCGTACAACGCCGTCGGCGTGTCGGTGCTCTGGCCTTCGGCGACCGCGGAAACGCCGGTCATCATGTTCAAGGGTCGCCACTCGGAAATGAAGCCGACCGACGTCTACGACATCGACTGCATGGAAGCGGCGATCCTCGGCTCGCACTACCCGTCCTGGCCGATCCCTCGCGAAGAGTGGGAGCACCACTTCCCGAGCGGCACCATCGATCCAACCGACATTTACCGCGACGCCGAGACGGTCACGCGCTTCGACACCACGGGTAACTCGCACCTCACGCGCGGTGTGGCGCCCTGTCTCCGCTCGTCGTTCAAGCACCTCGTCTATGGCGGATACCGACTGCACCAGGGCCAATCGCTGTTCGTGGCCCAGCGCATCAAGGCTTACTGGAACATGGAAAACTCCGCGATCTGGAACCTTGCGCACCCGGATGCATTCAAGACGCGCGAGGGCGGCGTGTTCGACAACGCCCTCCTCGACGAAGACGACGCCTTGCTGAACATCGCGAGCTTCGAGAACGCCGGCGCGTCGAAGGGTCTCCACTACAGCATCTACTCGCTGGGGTACGCGACGCTGCACGACGGCCGGGTGATCAACGTCGGCGGCCACAACATGCAGAGCAACAGCGGCTTCCGAAAGCTGAACATCTTCGATCCCGCGACCATGACGTGGGCGCCGCGGCCCGTGCCCTGCAACATCGCGAACTGGCGCGCGGATCCAGGCGGCGTCGCCCTGGGTTACAAGGCTCACGCCGACGCGGTCGCCCTTGCCGGCGGCCAACCCGGGTCGTACGGCGGTATCACCGACTACGTTCCTGCCGGCGAGCAGCTCGTCAACCCGCCGGACGACGCGCCGACCTGGCCTAACTGCGACCAGAGGAACCGCGAGCAGGTCGACCCGCCGCATCAGTCGGACATGCGCTACCAGCGCTGGTATCCCTCGGCGATCACGCTTCCGAACGGCAAGGCCGTCGTGTTCGGCGGCGACGATCTCGACGAATCCGTAGGACCGGATCTCGCTATCGACGCGGTCAATGCGCGTGACGCGGCATTTCGAGCCACCCAAATCTCCGTCCCGGTGATGGACGTTTACGATCCGGCCACCGACACGACCGTCGCGCTCGAGAATGCGCGAAAGGTCTACAACCTCTACCCGCAAGGCATCATCGTCGAGACGGGCCCCGGCGACGACGACTGGGCGTTTTGCACCTGGGGTGGGGTGTCGGCACCCGCTTCGGAAGCTTCGGTCCCGAGAAGCGACGCGACCGACGACGCTGCCGAGTGGCGTAACTTCTGCGAGACCCCGGGGTGCGCAGAAGACACGCGCGCCGTAAGGCAGCGGCTCATCGGAGCGGAGCCGGCCGCGAGCCTCGATTGCCTCGACGTTCAAGCCGCCCTTGCCGATCCCAACGTCAACGTCCCCGCGGAGAATCACTGGACGCACGTCGACACGGCGAAGAACGGCTACGGCTATTGTTGCGGCGAAGCCGACATCATTACGCTCGGGCCGAACGGGCAGACGCTCTCGCACCAATGGATGCACGTGGATGGCACCCTCGCGCGCGGTCTGCCCGGCGCCGGGACGCCGACGAACGAGATCGAAATGATCGATTTCGCCGAGGAAGATCCCGAGATCCGAGTCGTGGCGCACACGTACCAGCCGGGAAGCCGCGTCACGATGATCCCGCTACCCGACGGGAACGTGCTGATTCGCGGCGGGAACGGGCCGGGCGGTCAGAGCTTCGAGCTCCGGCAGTACACGAAGCTCCAAATGTTCAATCCGATCGATCGCACCATCAGGACCCTTGCCAAGTCCACCTTCCTCGGCGGCATTCACCGGACCACGGTGCTCCTGCCGACCGGCGAAACCCTGGATATGGGCGGCGACCGCTCGAGCATGGTTCAGCAGGGCGATCGTACCTTCTCACCCGGCGATCAGGATCTCGGCGTCTCGTCCGCACAGAAGTTTCAGCCGCCGTACCTCTTCTCCGATGCGGCCGGAACGTTCGCGACGCGTCCCGCCATTACCGACAAGAAGATGCCGAACCTCGTGACCTACAAGCAGCAGCTCAAGGTGAAAGTCAGCGGGCAGATCAGCAAGGTGACGATGTTCCGCACGGGTTCGAAGACGCACCAGCTGCATAACGATAATCGGCTGGTAATCCTCAACTTCAAGCAGCAAGGCACGAACATCACCGTCGACATGCCGTACAAGCCCGCCCAGGCGATAGCCGGCGACTACATGCTGTTCGTAGTCAACGACGCGGGGACGCCCAGCATCGGTAAGCACGTTCGCCTGCACCTCTAGAAATAGTCGAAACGCTTGCGTGATCGCGGAGGGGCGAGACATCGACTCTCGCCCCTCTGCGCGCGCACCGAGAAAGAGTCATGCGCAACCTCTGGGTGTCTGCCATCGTCGTCGTGACGATTCTCGTCGTAGCCATCGTTTTGGTGGGCGGCGTGCGCGATCGTCAGGTTCCGGAGCCGCCGGCGTCGTCGGCGCTCGCGGCGAACACGGGAGTTCCCGCGAAGAAGCTCGTTCGCGAAAAACGTGGCGAGAAACGTGAAGGGTGTG
>DASUTR010000805.1:0-4100 GCA_036374535.1 Polyangiaceae bacterium | reverse complement strand
CAAACATGTCCGGAGAACCCACGGGGCGACCCGGCAGCCGTCGGTTCCTTATTCGGTACCTCATGGCCCATGTTTCCGCAAGGCAACAAGCCCATTCTCAACGGTCTTTCGTCCTTCATTCCGCCGGAGCAGCCCTCGCTGGTCTGATCTTGGCTCTCCCGCATGCCGTTTCAGAGACCAAGTTGGCCCGCGGCGGATCAGAAAAGCGCGCGGGCGCGAACTTTCTCTTCCTCCTTCGTCCCCGGTCGCGGCAAACCCCCACCAAATCACGAGCATTTCCGTGTGGAAACGGTCCCGCACGTGGCCGTGTAGGTCCGTGGCGGAGCGGCTCACACCTCGCTCGCAGCGAACGTCCTTTTTGCGCCCCAAATCGTGATCAAAGGCCGCGTTTGCGGGCATACGAGCACGGGGGGGCACGGATCCTCGTCTGCCGTGCCAGGGCGCGCTCGCGCCGCTCCCGCGCTTGCGTCGTGTCGTTACGGCACGCTCTCGATCGGCAGGTGCTCGAGCACGATGCCGAGTTTCTCGCTCAGCGAGAAGATGCGCTCGTCGCGATAGAACTCCCCGAACACGATGCGCCGAATGCCGGAGTTCGCGATGAGCTTGAAACAGCCGAAGCACGGCGAGGCCGTCACGTAGATATCGGCGCCTTCGAGCATGACGCCGTTCCGCGCGGCTTGCACGATGGCGTTCGCCTCGGCGTGCACCGTTCGCACGCAGTGACCGTCCTCCATCATGTGTCCCTCGTCGTCGCAGTGCGCGAGCCCGCGGATCGATCCGTTGTAGCCCGTCGCGAGGATCATTTTCCCGCGGACGACGACGGCCCCGACGTGCTTTCTATCGCAGGTCGAGCGGGTGGCGACGACGCGCCCGATCGCCATGAAATACTCGTCCCAGCTCGCTCGGCGGCGATCGCTCATGGCCCGGTCTTTACTACCAATGCGAGCCTCTCGGAAGGTCGGCTTGACGTTACCCAGGCTTAGTGGCTTGGTTCCGCCGATGTCGTCCCGGTTTCGCCTCGCGGTCGTGAGCAGCGTGCTCGTCGCGTCTCAGGCATTCGCGACGGAACCACCCGCCCGGGATCGCGCGAAGGCGCTCGTCGCGGGGCTCGAAAAATCGGGCGCGGCCCGCGGCGCCGCGCGCGACGCCGTCGCCGAAGCGCGCCGCGCGCTCGCGCGCGCCGACAAGGCCCGCCTCGCCGGTGACCAGAAGCACGGCGGCGAGCTCGAAGCGCTCGCGCTCGAGTGGGCCGAAGCGGCGAGCGATCTCGAGCGCGCCGCCAAAGCGGAAGCACGAGCCGCCGAGCTCGAGCGGAAGCTCACCGAAGCCGAAGCGAAGCTCCGCACGACGCGCACGCTCATCGAGCAGGCCGCGGCACGGCGCGCGCGCGCGGATGCCGAGCTCGCCGAGCTCGAGCGCCAGAAAATCGCGCCGCCCGCGCCCTCCGGCAGCGCACCCGGCGGCAAGGCGCCGAAGCCCGCGCCGTCCGGAGCTTCGTCGGTGCCACCGACCGCGCCAAAATCGTCACCGCCCGCCGCGCCCACGGCGAAGCCCGCGCCGCCCGCGAAACCGGCGCCGACCTCCGCGCCCACGACGCCGGGAGGCCAGCGATGACCGTCGCCCGCGCCGGCGTGGTTTTCGCGGTGTTCGCCGCGCTCGCGGGCTGCGCCGAAGCGCCGCGCCCGCGCGTGCTGACCGCCCTCGACGCCACGCGCGAGAGCCCGGCGGTCGATACGTCGAAGCCCGGCGCGCCCCAGGCGTTCGCGCGCGCCGAAGCGCTCCGCCGCCGCGCGGAAGAGGCGCACGACGCGGGCCAGCCGGCAACGGCCCAGATCCTGGGCGAGCAAGCGCTCGCCGCGTACCAGCGTACGGTCACGCTCGATCGCTTGCGGCGCGCCGAGCTTCGCGCGGGCGAAGCCGAAGCGGCGCTCGCCGCGCGCGAACGCGAGATCGCCGCCGAGCAGGCTCGCGAACGCGCGCTCGACGCCGACGCGCGCGCCGTGGAGCTTCGGCTGAAAGTCGCGCGTGAGGCGTTGCCCTTGCCGAAGAGCGGCCCAGCAGGCTCGCCCGAGCGCGAGAAAGCGCGAGCGCAGGCGGCGCGCGCTCTCGCGACGCAAGCGCGCCTGCTCTGCTCCGCCGCGCGCCTGCTCGAGCCGAAGCGCCCGGAGCTCGCCGCGGCGTTCAAGAAGCTCGACGAGCTCGATCAGCGTCTGGCGAGCGGAGGTCCGGCTCCGATCGACGACGCGCGCGAGCGCCACGGCGCATGCCTGCGCGAGCTCACGCAGACACGGCGGCCGGCGACGCAGAGGAACCCGGCGGGCGCGGGCACCGACACGCTCCTTGCCCGACTCAGCAACGCATCCCTCGAGCCGAGCCGCGACGATCGAGGCGTCGTCATTACGCTACGCCTGCCTTTCGGCAAGGACGACCAGCTCAAGGGCGAGGCGAAGACGCGCCTCACGGAGCTCGCCGGGGTCGCCAAAGCAAACCCCGCGTTCCCCGTCCAAGTCGTCGTTCACAGTGGCACGAAGCTCCCAGCCGCCCGCGAGTCACTTCGCGCCGATCGCGCGGCCGAAGCGCTGCGCGAAGCCGGCGCACCGAGCGTCGATGCGCACGCCGTCGGGACCACCCTCCCCGGCCTCGACCCGGCGCGCTCGGGTGGCGCTGAACGCAACGAGCGCGTCGAAGTGGTCTTCGTATCCCCGTCGGCGAGCTGACCGCGGGCCGGTTAACGTTTCGGCCTTCCGGGACGTTGGGGCCCGGCTTGGAATACAGCTTTGCCCGAAAGCCCATGAACGGCTGGACGACGCGCGCCCGAGAACGGATGATTGAGGGGAAAGGCATCGTTTGCACCGCGACTCCTTGTTCGGCGAGCGCATCGTCTGGACCGGCCGACCCGCGCTGATTCGGTCGTCACCGTTCATGCGGTCGATCGCGGTCGCGGCGTTCGTGGCTTCGGGCATCACGCTCTCGTTCGCGTTCGTCGTCGCGCTGACGCTCCACGGTCCGTTCGGCGTGCTCCTCCTCTTCGCCTTCTGGTGCGCGGCGCTCGGGCTCGGCATTCTCGAAGTGCCGCGCCTTCTGCTCGCGAAAGCGCGCTACGTCATCACGGACCAACACGTCATCGCGATCTACGGCCCGTTCCGTCGCACCATCGAGCGGCGCGCCGTGAGCTTCGCTCGCATCTACTGGGACGAAAAGCAGCCGGACACGGGAAACATCGAGCTCGTGCGCGCCGTCCCGACGGGAGCGCTGCGACGCCGGCTGATGCTCACGCTCGTGGGCGTGCGCGCGCCCGAGCGCGTCTGGGCCATCGTTCGTGGCGCCGAGCGCGTCGCTCCACGCGGCGGAGCCGACCGGCCGCTCGCGCAACGGCTCGACGTGGGCGAGCGCGTCATCTGGTCCGCCCAGCCGCGCACGAAGCTCCGGCGCTTCATTCCCACTGGCCAGCGCGAATGGGGCATGCTCGCGCTCGCGGGCTTCCTATTTTTCGGCGTCGTGCGCATGGCGCTCGGCGCGCTCCCCGCGCTCGTCAAGGTGCACCAGGGCGGCGTTCCGTTCCTATCGTTCACCTTCGTCGCGCTCGCCATCGGCGTGGGCTCGACGATTCTCCTCTTGCTCGCGATCGCCTGCTACCTCGTCTATGACGCGATCCTGCGGACGGGCTACCTCGTCGCCCACACGCGCTATCTGGTTACGAACAAGCGCGTGCTCATCCAGCGTCGCTCCGAGGAGCTCCACCTCGATCGTTCGAAGATCCTCGACGTCATCGAGACCCCGAAGGGCGGCGGCCTCTACGACCTCTTCCTCGTCCTCGACGGCCCGCGCGCGCGCGCCGTCGCCGCGAGCGGAGCCTTCGGCGAGATCGCCCGTGGTCCGAACCTCCGCCCGGTCTTCGAAGCCGTCGAAGACGTCGAAAGCGTCAGCAAAATCCTGCGCGAAGCGGCGGCGGCCTAACCCTGTACTTCTCCGTACGATCGGAGAACCGCAAGGGCGGCGGAAGGGGCAGAAGAGACCGCTATCGGAGTTTTTTTGGTTTAGGCGACCAGACGCGGTTTCAACCATCGCCCCCATAAAATCCGGTAGCGGGCTGCCCTGCC
>DASUTR010000804.1:0-4354 GCA_036374535.1 Polyangiaceae bacterium | reverse complement strand
CCCGGGCGACGCTCGGAACCGGAACGGGTGCCGGAGCCGATTCGGCGCTTGCCGGCACCGATGGATCGACGAAAAGCTTCACCTCGGGCAGAAGCGCCCGCGTCACGGGCAGCGCTTCGAGCATCGTTCCGGGCAGAAGGGTCTGGCGTCGCGCATGGCCGAGGCCGAGCGATGGCTTCGGCACGAACACCGCCAATCCGGCGAGCGCCGCAGCGAGCACGACGAACGAAACCGGGCGCGCCGGCCGCCGCGCTCCGACGAGCAACGCGGCGACGGCCGCTTCGAAACCGCCGAGGAATCCGTGAAATGCGCGGTAGCCCGGCAGCACGAGCACCGTCACGGCGACGCCCGCGACGAACGCGAGTGCGAGCGCGACGAGCCGGACTGCAGCGGGCAGGATCGTCGGCCAGAAGACGACGCCGACGAAAGCGGCGAGGCCGAGTGGGATCCCGAGCGCGAGCGCCACGCGAATCGCGCCGCCCCACGCGCTCGCTGCGAGCCCGTCGCCGCCCGTGACGGTGCTTTGCCAGAGCCAGCCGTAGAGCAGTGCAAACCCGAGCGACACCCGGAAGGCCGTGCGCTCGCCGAACCGGCGCCCGGCGAGACCGACCAGCGTCCAGATCACGCCGTGGTGCAGCGCGACCACCGCGACGAGCCCGAGGACGACGACGAGGATCGACCGAATCGCGCCGAAACTCCCGAATTCGTACGCCCCCGCGCCAAGCGATCGCCTCAGGAGCTCGACGAGCGCGAGCACCCCGGCCGCGACGCCGAGGGCGTGCCATCCCGCCGCGAGCCGGCCGGGCTCGGACGAGGGATTGCGGGCCATGGCGGCTCTCAGTATCACGGAGCGCCCGCCGCCACAGCGCTGCCCATGCGACTCGTCCTCGTGACCCAAGATTTTCCGCCCGCCCGCGGCGGTATCCAGACGTGGGCGCTCGAGATCGCGCGGCGCCTCGCGAGCCGCTGCGAGCGCTTCGCCGTCGTCGCGCCGGCCGCCGACGGTCGCGAAGCAGACGACGCCGCGCTCGGCTTCCGCGTGATCCGGACGGGAACGTCCAACACGCTCGTGCTCGCGAGCGCGCCTACCCTCGCGCGGCTCGCCACGCGCGACGGCTTCGACCACACGCTGCATGCCCAATGGAGCACCGCGCCCGCCGCGCGCGTCTTACGGCGCTTCGGCAAAATCGGACGCGTCGCGATCGCCGCGCACGGTCGCGAGTTGTTGCTCGAACCTTGGGCGCGCGTCGGGACCGCCCAGCGCGGCTACGATCGCGTGCGCCGCCGCGAGCTCGCGGCCGCCGACTGCGTGCTCGCCGGCAGCCGCTACACCGCCGAGCTCGCGCGCGGACTCGGGGCGGACCCGGCGCGCGTGCTCGTGACACGCTACGGAACGGATCCCGAGCGATTCCGGCCGCGGGACGCGACGGAGCTCCGCGCTCGGCTCGAGCTCGGCGCGCGACCCGTCCTTTTGACGATCGCTCGGCTCGTGCCGCGCAAGGGCATCGACAGCGTGCTCGGCGCGCTTGCCGAAGTGCGGCGCGCGATACCGGACGTCGTCTACGTGATCGCCGGCGACGGACCCGATCGCGAGCGCCTCGAGGCGCTCGTCCGCCGCGGCGGGCTCGAAGCCGCGGTGCGGTTCGCAGGCGCGATCGCGGACGACGAGCTTCCGACGTGGTACTCGCTCGGCGACGTGTTCGTGATGCCTTCGCGCAGCGAAGCGCCGGACGTCGAGGGGTTCGGCATCGTCTTTCTCGAAGCGGCGGCGTGCGAGCGACCGGTCGTGGCAGCGCGCGCCGGCGGCGTTCCCGACGCGGTCGCCGACGGCGTGACGGGGCTCCTCGTGGAACCGGGCGACGAACGCGGTCTTGCGCGCGCGCTCGCCGAGCTCCTCGCCGATCCGGCGCGACGCGCCGAGCTCGGGCGTCGGGGACGCGAGCGGGTGCTCCGGGAGCTCACCTGGGAAGCCGTCGCGAACGCGACGTTCGCAGCGCTCTCGGGCCCGTCACGCGTTTAGGAGCTCCGATATCACGCCCGCGGTTCCGCGCGCAGACTCGTCCCAGGCGAAGCGGCGCGCGTGCACGGGGCCTTCGCGCGAGAGGCGCGCGCGGAGCGCGGCGTCGCAGAGCAGCCGTTCGAGACCGTAGGCGATCGCGTCCACCGAGTAGGGGTCACAATAGATCGCTGCGTCGCCGCACACCTCGGGCAGTGAGCCGGCGCGCGCGACGAGCACGGGAACGCCGAGAGCCATCGCCTCGAGCGGGGGCAATCCGAAGCCTTCGTAGAGCGACGCGAGCACGAGACCCGAAGCGTGGGCGACGTGGCGCTTGACGCCCGCGTCGTCGAGCGAGCCCAAGAAGTGGACGCGCGAAGCGATGCGTGGATCGAGCATGGCCGCGAGCGGCGCCGGATTGCCCGCCCCGATCAGCACGAAGTCGTGCGGGACTCGCGCCGCAACGCGGGCGAAGGCCACGAGCGTCCGCGGCAGGTTCTTGTGGGGCTTCAGGTTTCCCACGTACAAAAGGTACGGCTTCGCCCACGGGCGCTCGCCGGGCGGCATGGAAAACCAATCGGCCTCGATACCGCTCGGAACCACCCGCAGCGGGCAGCTCCACGGCCCTACCCGCTCGAGCGCGCCGCGCGTGAATTCCGAAACGCACAGCACCGCGCTCGCCTTGCGCCGGAGCACCTGCGTCAGCACGCCGAGGTAAACGCGCTTGTCGAGGCGCGTACGCACTCCCGCCGGCGGCTCGAAGTAGAACGCGTCGTGCACCGTGACGAGCAGCCGTCCCGGGTGCATGACCGGCACGTTGACGTTCGGCGACCAAAAGACGCTGGTTTCCGCCGGCGCCACGCGTGGCATCGATACCTGCTCGCTCGGCGAGTACACGCCCGCGGAAAGCTCGCGGCATTCGACCCGAGCGTCGCTCGCGAACGACTCCGCCGCGAGCGCCCGCCGGTCGCCGAGCAGGCAGAAGCGGGCGTCGGGCAAGAGCGCGACCGTTCGCGGCAGGAGCGCGCGCAAGTACGTTCCGATGCCCGACGCGCGAAACATTCGGGCGTCGATGGTGATGAGCGGCACAGACACGCGGCCGAATGTACTACCGTGCGCCGTCGTGGTGCGTTCCTTCCGCCCGGCGTCTCGCCTCGGCTCGTGGCTCGGGCGGCTCTTCGGCGAGGACCGCGTCGTCGCGCGAATCGCCCTTCCCTTCGCGCTGAGCGAGCTCGTCACGCTCGGCTGGGACCTCCCCGGGTCTCACGGCTGGGACAACGACGGCGTGGCCCCTCGCGACTTCTTCGGGGGCCTCGCGAACAACCTCACGCCGGGTCACGCGCATCGCTATCCCCTCCTCCACTACCTAGTGCTGGCGGTGCCGAGCCTGCCGGTTCTCGTCGTGACGGCGCTCGCGGGCCCGCTGACGGCCGACGCCGTTCGCGAGCGGATCCTCTCGGTGCCGTCGATGACGGCTCTCTCGATCGTCGCGAAGCTCGTCGCCGCAGCGATGGCGGCCATTTCGCTCGTCGTGCTGGCCCGCATCGTGCGACGCACCGCCGGACTGCGCGCCGCGCGCTTTGCAGCGGTGTTCGCGGCGACGAACCTGACGTTCGCCTTCTACGGCCGCGTCTCGAATCTCGACGTGCCGTACCTGTTTTGGACGGTGCTCGCGCTCGATCGCCTGCTCGACGTGGCGGAGACGCGCCGGCCGTCGGCGCACTACGCGTTCGGAGCCTTGGCCGCGCTCTCGGTCGCGACCAAAGACCAGGCCTACGCGAGCTACGTCTTGCTCGCGCCCGTCTACCTCTACGTGTCGCTTCGCGGCAGGACGGCGGGAGAGCGCCGGCAGGCGATCCTCACCATCGGCAAGGTCGTGCTCGCGACGCTCGTGGTTTACGGGTTCGCGAGCGGCGCCCTGCTGAATCCCACCGGCTTTGCGCGGCGCGTCGCCGAGCTTCGAGGTCCGGCAAGCCAGGATTGGCGCATGTACTCGAGCAATGCCGCGGGTTTGCTCGCGAACCTTCGTGCCGCGTTCACGCGGCAGCCCGAATACTTCTGGCCGCTTCCCGTGCTCGCGCTCGCCTACGCGGGCGGCATCCTCGCGACTTTTCGAGCGCCGCCCGCGCTCGCGATGTCGCGTGTTCTCGTGCACGCGCCTTTCCTCGCCGGACTCGGAAATCTCGTCTTCTTTGCGCTTCTCGTCGGTCGCGCCGAGCACCGCTTCCTCTTGACGTTCGGATTCTTCCTGTCGGCGTACGGCGGGATCGCGTGCGACGCGCTCCTCGGCGTGACGAGCTCGCCGCGACTACGAACGACGCTCTCCGCGGCCCTGGCTGCCGGCTTGGGCTTTGCGGG
>DASUTR010000803.1:0-5534 GCA_036374535.1 Polyangiaceae bacterium | reverse complement strand
TCGGAACGCAGCGCTCGACCGCCGGCATCGTAGAACGTTTCGGCGAGTGCCGCCCCGCGCCGGTACCGCACTCGAAGCTCCCACGCGCCGGGTGGAACGCAGCAGCTTCGAAGCGGCGCGGTCCCGGGCTTCCCCGAGCTGTAACGGTGGCTGGGCCCATCCAGCACACCGTCCACGTAGCACCCCCGACTCTCGAGCTCGCCGTTCGCGTGGTAGCTCTCGAATTCGCCGCTCCGCTGGCCTTCTACGTAGTGGCAGCGGAGCTTCAGCGAGCCGTCGTCGCGATACACGCGGCATTCGCCGTGGCGCGCGCCCGCGGCGTCGCGTTCCGAAACCTCCCACGCCCCGAGCTCGGCGTTGCGGACCGCGCCGGACGGCGGCTGCCACGCGTCGGCCCGCGGCTTCGGAAGCGCTCCGCTCGCTCGGGCAAGACGCATTGCGTCCTCGAGCCATGCGAGCCGCTGCGCGGGCGTCGCAGCGAGAGCGATGGTCAGCGGCCGCCGTCGCGCGCTCTCCCAATCGTCGGCCTGCCACTCGGCGCCGGAGCTCTCGATTGAGTTCGTCATCGGCCCTTGCGTTCCAAGATCGCCTCGAGTGCCTCGATATCTTGGAGGTCTTGAGGTCGCCCGGCAAGGCGCTTCAGGGCGATGAGATCCGGAATCGAGGCGATCCTCACACGGTTCGCGCCGAGCTCGAACAGCTCGCTCCGGGCGAAAAGGTCGTCGAACGGCATGAGGTGCTCGACGAAGAGGTCGACCTCGCGGAGCGGCTCCGCCGGATCCCAAAGCGAAAACACACGCATTCCCTTGTCGTCGATCCACGAGCGTCGCACCAGAGGATCGGCGAAATCGAAGGGCCCTACCGGAGCTCTCGAGCGGAGACCGATCGCCTGCAGCGCCACGAGGACCTTCCTCGCTTCCTCCGGCTCGAGATCCACGACGAGATCGATGTCCGCCGTGAGTCGCGCGAAGCCGTGAAGCACCGTGGCAAGGCCCCCGACCACCACGTAGCGGGCGCCCGACGACTCGAGCGCGTCGAACACCGGCTCGAAGAAGGTCATCGGCCGAAGCGTATCTCCGCCCGACAGCCGAGTACAGGAGACGCTACGGAATCACGACGTCCCTCGACTGCCCCGAGTACGTCACGCTCGCGTCGGCCCTCGGCGAGAACGAAAAGCCAGCGGCTTTGCCACGCGTCACGAGCACGACGTGGAACGTGCGCTCGGTGAGCATGCCGGGATACGAACCTTCCCGCGGCCCGATGGTGAGCCTGCGGGCCGCGTCGTCCCAGCTCAGAGGGATGCGCGAGAACGCGCCCTTTTCGTACCCGTACGTCGCGCCGTCGTCCTCGTAGAGCTCGAAGCGACCGTTCGCGCCGCCGTACACCATGAGCACGACGGGATCGGTTGGTTTCTCTCCCGTGTACGCGAGCTCGGGGCCGAACGGCACGATCGAGCCCGCGCGCACGTGGACGGGCATGGCGTCGAGCGGCGCGGGCACGGAGACACGCGCGCCACCGGCGACGGCGTTGCCCGTCCAGAAGTCGTACCAGCCGCCGGACGTCGGCGGCAGGTACGCCGAGCGACTCGTCGCCCGGTACGCCGTGACGGGGCTCACGAGAAAGGCGGGGCCGAACATGAACTGGTCGCCCACGTCGAGCGACGCGGGATCGGTCCGAAAATCCATCACGAGCGGCCGGAGCATCGTCCCCGCGCGGTGCGTCACGGCGCCCGCGAGCGAGTAGACGTACGGAAGCATTCGGTAGCGAAGCCGATCGAACTTCAGCATCGCGTGGTAGGCCGCGCTCGTCGTTCCGCCGAATTCCCACATCTCGCGCACGGGCGCCTGACCGTGCACGCGGAGGAGCGGAAGGAACGTGGCGTATTCGAACCAGCGCGCGTTGAGCTCGCCCCACTCGTCGGCGTTTTGGCCGCGCGAAAACCGTTCGGGAACGGAGAAGCCCCCGCTGTCGACGGTCCAGTACGGCACGCCGCTCAGCGAGAAGCCGAGCCCTCCTGGAATCTGCTTCTTGAACGCGCTCCACGTGGAGGTGATGTCACCGGACCACGTCGCCGCCGCGTAGCGTTGCGAGCCTGCGAACGCCGACCGCGTGAGGATGAAGACGCGCTGGTTCGGCGCTGCTTCCCGCTGCCCGTCGTAGACCGCCTGGCTGCTCACGAGCGCGTACGCGTTCAACATGCGCGCCCCCGAGCCGAGCGCCGTCGGGTGCATCCACTTCGCGTAGAGCTCGCGGCCGTTCTCTAGGCTCGTGTAAGGCCCCTCGACGACCTCCGGCTCCGTCGCGTCGAGCCACCAGCCGTCGACGCCCAAGCCGAACAGCTGCCGGCGGATCTGTTCCCAAAAGAGCCTGCGGCCGCCCGCCGCGAACGCGTCGTAATAGACGAACGGCTGCCCCAAAAAATCGCGATGCTCCGGCGACGCCACCGCGTACGTGAAGCCGGCGCGGCGGAGCGCGTCGTAGTTCTTCGTGGTCGTGTAGAACTTCGGCCACACGCTGATCATGAACTTCACGCGATGCTTCTCGTGAAGCTCGCGAATCCACGCCGCCGGATCCGGAAAGCGCGACCCGTCGAACTCGTGCGAGCCCCACTGGCCGTCCACCCAGTAGCGCCAGTCCTGCACCATCACGTCGACCGGAATGCCGCGCTCGCGAAACCCGGCGGCGGCCCGCGTGAGCTCGTCGGCCGTCTTGTAGCGCTCGCGGCTCTGGAACAGGCCGAACGCCCAGCGCGGCATCATCGGCGCTTCGCCCGTCACGCGCCGGTACCCCGCCACCACGTCGTCGAGCTCGGGACCGTACATGAACCAGTAGTCGATGCCGTCGCCGACCTCGGACCAGAGCGACGTGCTCGGCGAGGACGGCGGCCGCTTCCACTCGAGCTTCAGCGTCTTCACGCCGATGTCGGCCTTCCACCTTACGTGGACGGGGACCCCGTTGGCCTCCGTCAGGCGCGCCCGTACGAGCTCGGCTTCGGGCAGCCAGCCCTGCCGGAAATGGTTCACGACCTCCCTGCCCGCGACGGAGACTTCGAGGTTCCCCGACGCGAACGTTCTCAAGAGGTAGTCGCCGAAGACCGGCGGCCGCACGTTGACGGTGACGTCGACGGCGCCTTTCTCGGCGCCTGCAAGGTTGCCGTCGCGGGCGTACGCGAAGCCGGGCACGCGTTCCCAGCGGTCGAGCTCGCCGAAACGCGTGTACGACGCATTGTCCCAGAGGATGCCGTAACCCCGGCTCGAGACGAGCACGGGTACGACGGCGTTCGTGTTGTACTGCGCGAGCTCGAGATCGTAGCCCGCGATGTTCGTCAATCCGAGCTGGTGGTTGCCGAGCCCGTAGAGCGCTTCGCCGTCGTTCGGCTCCCACTCCTGGCGAACGGTATTCGTGAGCTCGCCGTGCCCGGTCGCGACGTTGAAACTCTTTCCGCCGTTCCGTTTCTCCGCGAGGATGAGGGCGCCGGAAGGATCGTAAAAGCTGACCCGACCGTTCGCGAGATCCACGACGACCTCGAGCTTCGCCGTCCGGAGCGTCGCCTCGCCGTCCGTGCGCGTGAGGTCCCAGGGCGTGTCGTCGCAGCGCTTGGGTGCGGTCACGAGCGAGCGCTGCGCGAAGAACGACGCCTTCGTCGTGTACGCGACGCGAATCACGTCGGGCGAGCACACGAAGAGCCGGAGCTCGCCGCTCCCGACGCGCAACGGCGGTACGTCGCCGCTCACGGGCGCATTTTCGGATGCCGCAGGCGCGTCGCTGCTCTTCGCGTCCGTTCCGGCGCTCCGGCACGCGAGCGCGCCAAGACCCAGCGCGACGACGAAGCGCGCGCCTGCGCGGACCGAGCCTGAACCCGCCGGGGCCAACGGAAGAAGCCTCGGCGCGAGGGCGTCAGAGCGTGGGGTTCAGCGGATCGTTCGCGTTGCCCGTCGCCTTGAAAACGGCGTTCCCACCGCCGCTCGGCGCACGGCTGCCGCCGCCGCCCGAACGTGGCGCCGAGGCCGCACGCGGGCGCTTCTTGCCTTCGCGATCCTTGTCGGCCGAGAGCAACGCCTTCTTCTGGTCGTCGCTCAAGCGATCTTCCGGCTCCTTCGTCTCGGTCGACGCGGTTGTCGTCTCTTCCGTGACCGGCTTGCTGTAGGGCGTCGGCGTCGGATCCGGGATCTTCGGAGCCGCGGCGGGGACGGGAACGGGCGAAGCGACCGGACCGCCGCCCTTCGTTGCGGCGAAGCCGATGCCACCGGCGACGGCGACCGCAAGCGCGGCGAACACCGCGACCTTCTTCTTGCCGCCCGACTTGAACGACTGCGCCGGGAAGTCGAGATCGAGATCCTGAACGACGGGGATCGTGCTGTTCGGGACCGCGGAGAGCGGAGCGCTCGACAGCATCTGCTTCGGTGCGGCGGCCGGCGCCACCGAATCCCACGCGGCCGCGGGCGGCCAAGCGCTTTCGCGCGAAACGGCCTGGGGCGGCCAGCTCGCCTGGACGGCGGGCTTCGCCTGCACGGGCGGCCTCGTCGGTACCGCGTTCCTAACGGTCGGCGCGGCGGACGACACCGGCGCGGCCGCGGGAACGGGATCGTCTTCGCCGAGATCGGCGACTTCCTTCAGTGGCTGCCACTCGTTACCCCCCACCTCGACCACCAGTGTCTCGCGCGTGATGACTCCGTTTTCGAACGCGTCGACGAGCTCGTCGAGCGTCATCATCCGGACGTCTTCCGAACCCACATTCACGTACCAGCGATCCTCGGTATCCGACATTCTGGGTGTCTCCGACTCGTGAGGCTGCCCATCGATTGGGTGGGCAGGTCGACCACTTTAGCGTGAAATCGCGCACCCGTGGTGACTTACGCGCATCTACTGAACGAATCCGCACCGGTCGTTTGGATTAATCCGCTGCCGCAGTCCCCGAGCGAGCCGGCGTACATAAGGAAGATGTGATCAGTCGAGGGGGGTTCGTCATTAACCGGGCATGACGATGCCGGGCGTGTCTTTTCGGTCTCACGTTTTTGCATTCGGATCGCTCCTCGCCGCTCTCGGGTGCTCGGCGTCGAGCGCGCCGGGAGGAAAAGCCGTCGGCGACGACGGCGGCACCGGCAGCGGCGCCACCGGTGGAACGACGATACTCGGTGGAACGGGCGGAAACGCCGGGACCATTCCGACGTCGGGGAACGGAGGCACGCCGGCGTGCACGGAAACGACCGGCACGAGCATCAGCGGCTACGTGTACGACCCCGCGGGCAAAGTGCCGCTCTACAACGTGGTCGTTTACGTTCCCGTCGCGGGCGTGGAGCTTCCGCCCATCACCGAGGGCGCGTCGTGCGAGAAATGCTCGGGGCGCGAGGCGCGCGCCGTGGCCGTCGCCCTCACCGACGCTTCCGGTCACTTCGTCCTCGCCGACACGCCGTCCGGCGCCGACGTGCCGCTCGTCATGGAGGTCGGCAAGTGGCGCCGCCGGGTCACGATCCCGAACGTCACGGCGTGCCAGGACAACGTCATCGAAGATCGCGAGCTCACGCGCCTGCCGC
>DASUTR010000802.1:0-2405 GCA_036374535.1 Polyangiaceae bacterium | reverse complement strand
TACCGCCAGAGGTCGTACCGCCAGAGGTCGTACCGCCAGAGGTCGTACCGCCGGTTCCAATCATCCCGCCCGAGCCCGAGCTGTCCGATGAACCGTCCCCGTTCTCGGAAGGCGCGTTGCTCGCGCAGGCACCGGTCAGCGTTGCGAGTCCGAGGATCCAAATGCGAGCGTTCAATGCCATGAGTTTACTCGTGAGTTGCAGTCGCGGCGCGTCGGACAGTAAGCGCCGGTAACGAAACGTCAACCTGGGGGATTTCGAGAGGCGTGAAAATTTCCGCTGGCGAAGCTGCGTCAGAGCGCTGATGGACGTCCGCGCATTCCACCTGACGTCTATGCCCGGACGGTACGCTCGGTGCGATCCCCCGCGTTCGTGCGAGACTCTGCCGAACGATGAGCATCCGGAGATGGGCTCGTATCGCGAACTCGGGAGCGCTCGTCTGGCCGATCCTCGCGATCCTTTGCGAAAGTGGCTCGGCGCGGGCCCAAGACGCGTGCTTCGAGCGGCTCGACAACGGCGTCGATCTAACGGGTTGGGTGCGGAGTACGACGAATCATCACGGGCCTGGAGACGGCTGGTCCGTGGAAGATGGCGCGTTCACGGGGAGGCAAAGCTCCGGTCAACAGGGCGGCATCCTGATGACCACGAAGCGGTACGCGGATGTCGAGGTGATCCTCGAAGTGAAGATCGACTGGGGATGCGATTCGGGCGTGTTCTTCAGGACGACGGCCGGCGATCGCGCCTATCAGGTGAATGTGGACCATTTGGAGGACTCGGGCGTCGGCACCATTTACGGCGAGGGGTTCAGCACCGAGCTCCTCGAGCGCCCCTTCACCTTGACGAACGGCGGGATGACGGCCGTCGCGGAACAAGGTCAAACGCCGATTTTCGATCTCGCGACGTGGTCGACCCTGTGGAACCCGACCGGCTTCAACGAAATCCGCTCCCGCATCGAAGGCAATCCACCCCGCATCCAGAGCTGGATCTCGGGTGTGAAAGTGATGGATTTCACCGACGGCCGCGTGCGCAGCGAGATCGACGCCTCGGGCCCGCTCGCGATCCAGGTTCACTCCGGGTCGCGCTGGGCGCAGGGCGGCGCCGTTCGCTTCCGCAACATCCGTGCTCGTGATCTCACGATGCCGTGCAACCCGCCCATGGACGCGGGGACCGATCCCCCCGACGCGGCAGGCATGGACGCAAGCGTGAACGGAGGCAGCTCGGGCAGCGGCGGGGCGTCGGGCGGTGACGCGGGGCGCGCCAGCGCTGGTAGTTCCGGGATGACGAGTGGCGGCGTTGCCGGGAACGCCGGCGGTGGAACGGGCGGGAGCGCTGGGAGCGAAGGACTCGCTGGTCGAGGGGGAGCGGCGGCAGGAGCTAGTGGCGGCGCCGTCGATCCCGGCATCGGGGGAACGGGGGGCAACGCGCCGACTGGCGGCGGCGGAGCAACGGGAAAGCCGATCCCGCCTGGAGCGGACCGCAATTCGGGATGTGGGTGCGCGCTTCCGGGCCCGTCACGGCCCGCGACGCCGTCGCTCGCGCTGCTCGCGCTGGCACTCGCGTTCGTTCGGCGTCGCCTTTCGTCGAACCGGGTTCGGCCTGCATCACTCGATCAGTGAATCTCCGCGGTCCGGCGCAGCGCGCATTAAATGTTACTAGGTGAAGCTGCGACGGCGAGTTTCGGAACAGGTCTCGTGGTAGACGGCCGCGTGAAAAACGATTCGGTGAGAGCCAAGCTCGCGTTCCTCGGGTGCGCTTCGTTCAGGTTCAGCGGCTTGCTCGCGATGTCCGTGCCGCTGCTCGGCTGCGGTGACGTGCCGGAGGCTGGCGAAGAAACCGCCCAAAGCCAGTCCGCGATGATTGGAGGGTCGGCGGTGTCGGTTGCGACGCGTCGCGCCTTGGGCCTCGTCGAACCGGCGGCGGCTGTTCGGGCTCCCTGATCACGCCGCACTGGGCCATGACAGCGCCCATTGCGTCGATCTGCAGTTGCCGGCCAACAACCTCATCAGCATTCCTCGGCCGGATGGCGTTCTCGAGACCCGGGTCGGGCAGGTGGTGTCTCCGTCAACGGCGACAAGATCCCGGTCCCGCGCGACTCAGGGGGACCTTGCTTGTTCGGTACCAAGACCGCCGGCGTGATTTCGATTGCGACGCAGTTCAACTGCCTCGACAACTCGACGACCGAAAAATGCAACGACTCGGTCACGAGGATCGACACCGTCGCTGTGAACTCGACGACCCCGTTTGCCGACTACATCGACTACGCGGGCTCACGCGCCGCGGCGACCTTCCGCCCGCTCGAACTCACTGCCGGATGGACCAAGGCTCCGCTCGGCGGCAATTTTCCGGGGTACGCCGTCTTCGACAGTACCGTTCATCTTCGCGGCTCGATGGCCGCGCCCGCGAACCG
>DASUTR010000801.1:0-7282 GCA_036374535.1 Polyangiaceae bacterium | reverse complement strand
CCGTCCCAGAACAGGGCGAAGAAGCCGGCCGCGTTGTAGACGGTCGGCGCGTTCCGCGTTCCGACGTGGCCTTGATGCCCCACCGATCTCGGTGCGTGGTCGACGCCGTAGTTCGCGAGCGTGTGACACGAATCACACGAGATGTTTTTCTCCTTGGAGAGTCGCGTCTCGTAGAAGAGGGCGCGACCGAGGTCGATTCGCTCGCGTTCCGCCTGGGTCGAGGGCACGCTCGGTTTCTCGAGAGGCTGGAATCGCCTCAAGAGGCGCGGATTGATCTTCACCTCGGCCTCCACTGAGGTAGGTGGAGCTACGGAAACGGTCGCCATCGGCGCCCCTCGAACTACGGGAGGGCCGGGTTCTTCGGAGCAGGCTCCAGCAAAGAACATTGCAGCGAGCGCACCGAGACTCAGCCGGTGTGCCCGGTTGGATCGAGTGAACCTCGACGTCGGTGCGTTTGCCATCGAACGTAAGAATCGGTCGTAACCGAAATTTCTTGAGACGGAATCGAACACCGTCATGTTCGTTGGAGCGGGAGAGGAGGGGGCTTCAGAAACGTCTGCTTTGTCCGTCATTTCATCGACGAGGAGTCTTCCAGGTGGCGTTTCTCGTTTCCATCAAGATCAAAGTCTTCGCCGTGGTCGCGGCGCTGACGTTGGCCCTCGTCGGCGTGCTCTCGAGCTACTTCGTCAAATGGCAGATCGAGTCGCTCCACGCGGGTCTCGAGCAGCGGGCGACGGGCTATGCGGTGCTCGCTTCGAAGCAAGTGGAGTCGGGGATCGAGTTCGATGATCGGCAGACCGTGCGCGAGATGTTCGCCTCCGTCGCGGCCGACTCGGACGTGAGCGCGCTCGCGCTCTACAAGTCGGACGGCACGCTCCTTCATGCCGTCGGCGACCTCAGCGCTCCCGCGCGGTACGTGGCGCTCGATTCGGCGCGTATCGAAGAAGGACCCGACGTGATCCGCGTGCTCGCGCCGGTGCGAGCGCGCGAAGGGGCGCGGGGCAGCTTGGTGATCGAGCTTTCCACCACGCGGCTGACCGCGGAGAGCGGGAGAATTCGGCGCGTCGCGCTCGGCATCGGTTTCGTCGCTCTCGCGCTCGGTATGGCCGCGGCGTGGGCGCTCGGCCGTTCCCTCGCGCGCCGGCTCGAAACGCTCGCGGACGCGGTGCACGCGCTCGCGTGCGGCGAGCTCGACGGTAAGCCCATCGCCGACTCTTCGGGCGACGAGGTCGGGCGCCTGACGCGAGACTTCGCCGCCATGCGCGTCAGCCTGCGCGAGCTCGTCGAGCACATCCGCGAAGCCAGTGAGAAGGAACAGGAGCGGCTGGACACGCTCGTGCGCGAGCGCACCGGCGAGCTCAACTCGAATCGCGACCGCTACAAGCGCCTCGTCGAAAGCACGCACGCCATACCTTGGGAAATGGACGGCAGGACGCTGTGGGCGACGTACGTTTCGCCCCAGGCGACGAAGCTCATCGGCTGCCAGCCGGACGAGCTCGTCGGAAGCAATCTCCTCTGGGAATTCGTTCACGCCGACGACCGTGCACGGGTGCGCAAGGCCTTTCGCGAGCTCGCGGCTTCCGACGGCGAGGGCAATCTCGACCTCGAGTACCGCGCCGCCAGCAAGGACGGCCGCGTCGTCCACGTGCGCTCGATCGTCACGACCTCGACCCTCGTGCCGGGCGAGCGCGGCGTGCTCCGCGGCATCACGCTCGACGTGACGCAGCAGAAGAAGCTCGAGATCGAGCTGAGGCAAGCGCAAAAGCTCGAGTCCGTCGGGCGCCTCGCATCGGGTGTCGCCCACGAGATCAACACTCCCGTCCAATTCGTGGGCGACAGCGTGCACTTCGCGCGCGACGCCGTCGTCGACGTGCTGCGCGTGCTCGAAGCGTACCGAGCCGTGCAGCGGTCGGTGCTCGAGGGCAGCGCCAGCGTCGAGGCTGCCGAGACGGCGGCTCGCGTCGAAGAAGAAGCCGATCTCGCGTACCTCGTCGAGAACCTCCCGAAGGCGCTCGAACGCTCGCTCGAGGGGCTCGACCGAGTGGCTACCATCGTGCGCTCGATGAAAGAGTTCGCTCACCCGGACCAAAAGGAGATGACGTCGGTCGATCTGAACCGCGCCATCGAGAGCACGCTCGTCGTCGCGAGCAACGAATACAAGTACGTTGCCGACGTGCAAGTCGACTTCGGAGACATTCCGCGGGTCATCTGCCACGGCAGCGAGATCAACCAGGTGATCCTGAATATCGTCGTCAACGCCGCGCACGCCATCGGCGACATGGTCGCGGGCAGCGACCGGCGCGGGCGCATCGGTGTTCAAACGCGGCGCAACGAGGATTCCGTCGTGATTCGCATCACCGATACCGGCGGTGGTATCCCGAAGGACATCCGCGAGCGCATTTTCGACCCCTTTTTCACGACGAAAGGCGTGGGCAAGGGGACGGGGCAGGGGCTCGCCATCGCCCGTTCGGTGGTCATCGAGAAGCACCGCGGTGAGCTCCATTTCGAGACGGACGAGGGGCACGGAACGACTTTCGTCATCCGATTGCCCATCGAGGGCGCCCGGCCACGGGCGGAGGCAGCATGAGACGCATCGTATTCGTGGACGACGAGCAGGGCGTGCTCGACGGCCTTCAGAATCTGTTACGCAAACAGCGCAAGCAATGGGACATGGTGTTCGCTCTCGGCGGAGCCGCGGCGCTCGCCGAGCTCGCCCAGAAACCCGCGGACGTCGTCGTCACCGACATGCGCATGCCCGGCATGGACGGCGCGTCGTTGCTCGAAAGGATCCGCGAGCTCTACCCCGCGACCACGCGTATCGTGCTTTCCGGTCACGCCGAACGCGAGGCCGTCGTGCGCGCCGTACCGGTGACGCACCAATTTCTGAGCAAGCCGTGCGAAGGTGAAGCGCTTCGCGCCGTCATCGAACGAGCGTGCGGGCTTCAGAACCTGCTCACCGACGCGAACATCCGCGCCCTCGTCGCGGGCGTCGACCACCTGCCGTCCGCTCCGGACGTGTACTTCAAGCTCACGCAGGCCCTCGCGAAACCCGACACGTCCATCACCGAAGTGTCGGCGATCGTTCAGGAAGATCCCGCCATCAGCGCCAAGATCCTCCAGCTCGTGAACTCCGCGTACTTCGGGCTTCCGCAGCGCGTCGCCACCCTACAGCACGCGGTTTCTTACCTCGGCGTGGATCCGATCAAGGCGCTTTCGCTGAGCGCTCACGTGTTCGGCACCTTCGAGGGGGCCAAGGCCGGCCTTTCGATCGACCATTTGCAGAAGTTCTCGCTCCTCACCGCGTCCTGCGCGAAGCGCTTCGCGGCCGACAAGAAGCTCGCGGACGAAGCCTTCACGTCGGGTCTGGTGCACGACGTGGGCCGGTTGACGCTCGCGATGCGCATGCCGGCCGAGTTCCAGGCCATGCAGCGCACCGCGGCCTCGAGCGGGCGGCCCGCGCACGTCATCGAGCGCGAGCAGCTCGGGGCGAGCCACGCCGAGGTCGGCGCCTACCTGCTCGGGGCGTGGGGTCTGCCGCTCTCCGTCGTCGAGGCGGTCGCGTTTCATCACAACCCGAGCGCCATTCGCGAAGGCGCTCGCGAAATTCTCGCGGTCGTACACGTGGCCGACGCACTCGTGGACCACGCGGTCTCGCCGTCGGCGCCGCTCGAGGAGCTCGGCCTCGACCTCGCATTCCTCGAAGAAGCACGCTTGCTCGACCGCGTTCCCGAGTGGCGCCGCATGGCCGCCGAGGCCATGCGGAAAGCCGGCGAACGCGAGTCTTCGCGCTGAAAAGTCCGTAGGTCCGAGACTTCATCATGGAAACAACCGCCCGCCTTCGAATTCTCTGTGTCGACGACGAACCCAACGTGCTCGAGGGGCTCTCGCTGCACCTCCGTCGCCGCTACGACGTGCTCACGGCGACGAGCGGAGCGGCCGCTCTCGAGCTTCTCGGGAAGGACGACACCATCGCCGTCGTGATTTCGGACATGCGTATGCCCAACATGGACGGCTCCGCGTTTCTCTCGAAAGCGCGACAGTCCCATCCTCTCGTCGTGCGCATGCTGCTCACGGGGCAGGCCGACATGCAGTCGGCCATTTCCGCCGTGAACGACGGGCAAATTTTTCGCTTTCTCACCAAACCTTGTCCGCCGCCGCAACTGCTCGCGGCCGCCGACGCCGCCGCCGAGCAATACCGTCTCGTCACCGGAGAGCGAGTGCTGCTCGAGCAAACGTTGCACGGCAGCGTTCGTATCTTGTCCGAGGTGCTCTCGCTCGCGAAGCCACTCGCGTTCGGACGCGCGAACCGCCTCAAGGGTCTCGTCTCGGCGATCGCGGAAAAAATCGGCGCCTCCGAGCGCTGGCCCGTCGAGATTGCCGCCATGCTGTCGCAACTCGGTTGCGTCAGCCTGCCCGATGACGTGGCCGAAAAGCTTCATTCCGGCGTCGCGCTCGACGAAGCCGAGCAAAAGATGGTCGATCGCATCCCGGACGTGACCGAGCAGCTGCTCGGCAACATCCCCCGGCTCGAGCTCGTGCGCGGCATCCTCACGCGTTTCGCCAAGGCGCAGCGCGCCGACGAGCCGCTCCCCGACGATTCCGTGAAGCGAACCATCGAGCTCGGCGCGCGGCTTTTGCGCGTGGCCTACGACTACGACGTCCTGGAAGCGCAGGGGTACTCCTCACAACGCGCGCTCGACACGCTGCGCGGCCGCGCCAACCGCTACGACCCGGCGATGCTTACGGTGCTCGCGGACCTGCGCTCGGGAGCGGCGGCCGGGGAAGAACTTCGAGAGCTTCCGCTCGCGGGGCTGCGTGAAGGCATGGTGCTCGTCGACGACTTGCGTCTCTTGAACGGCGCGCTTCTCTGCGCGCGTGGCTACGAGGTGACCGCAGGATTCCTGCAGCGGGCGAAGAATTTCCGGCCCGGTTCCGTCAAGGAGCCGGTGCGCGTGATGGTTCGATAACGCTTCGGGAGAGGGTGTTCGGGAGAGGCAGCGTCACGTCGCGGCGTCGGGCGCGGGATCGAAGCGGTCGTCCGGACCGAGCGCCTTGCCCATCGCGTGGAAGCCCTTGTCGACGTAGACGGTGGTGCCCGTGATGCCGCTCGCGAGGGGGCTCGACAGGAACGCCGCCACGGAGGCGACTTCGGCCGTCGTGAGTTTTTCGGGTAGCGGCGCGTTCTTCTCGCAGTACTCGATGACTTCGTCGATCATACCCGTCACGCTCGCGGCGCGTGTCGCGACGGGGCCGGCGGAAATGGTGTTCACGCGGACGCCGTACCGGCGCCCGGCTTGCAGCGAAAGGAAGCGTGTATCACTTTCGAGCGCGGCTTTTGCCGACGACATGCCGCCGCCGTAGCCGGGGATGACGCGTTCGCTCGCCATATAGGTGAGCGAGAGGACGGATGCGCCTTTGCGCATGTGAGGGCCGAGCCGCCGCACCATCGACGTGAGCGAGTAGGTGCTCATGGCGAGCGCGGCGACGTAGCCCTTGCGCGACGTATCGAGCAGGAGCTTCGCGACTTCCGGACCGTTCGCGAGGCTGTGCACGAGGACGTCGAGCGAATCCCCGCCGAAGTCGGCTTTCCAGCGATCGGCCAAGCCCTGGATCGAGAAATCGCCCTTTTCCGCGTAGCGGCGGCTCGAGCGAACGTCCTCCGGTGCGTCGGCGAGCGTATCGAACGCGGCATCCATCGGGTAGATGCGCTCGAACTCGAGCTGTCTGCCGTCGGTCAATCGGCGCGACCCGTCGAGCTTCCCGCGGCGCAGGAGGGTCTCGAAAATCCCGAGCGCCGGCGGCCACACCGCGAGACTCACCGACGCGCCGGCTTCGGCCAGGGTCTTCGCAATGGCGAAGCCGAATCCGACGTCATCTGCGACGCCGGCGACGAGCGCGCGTTTGCCTCGAAGGTCGATTGCGAGCATGAGGCCGCTGATTCTGCAAATTTGTGCGACCCATGCAAGGGCAAAGACGCCTTGCGGCGCATGCGGTGCCGGCGGTCGGATCCAGAGGGGGATTTAGCGGGAAGACGGACGACTGGAATCCGGTCGTTCTTCGAGATGGCTAGGGCGCGACGGACGTGCGAGGTTCTTCGCTGCGGACCGTTGCGGTGTCGGCGGGGTGCGGGGCGCTCATGCTCGGGGTGCTGCACGCGTTGAAGAGGGGAGGCTTGGAGACACAGCCGACGAGGCTTACGGCGCCCCGCGTGTTGTGGCGGCCGACCTTTTCCACTCCGCTCGGCGGAGGTGCGACCGCCGCGGGCGGGACGGGCGTGAGCGCACGGATCGGCGCCGGAATGCTGAGCGGCGCAGCGACGGGAATGGCGGGCTGCGTCGGCGTCGCGCTCGTTCGTGCGAGGAACGGCACGCTCGCCGCGGCTTCCGGCGTGGCGCCGGGCGCTTTCGAGGCGGGCACGGGAACGCTCGCGGGCACGGGAGCGCCGAACACGGCCGGCACGTCGTCGTCGTCCCGCTTCGGGAGCGACTGCGCGACGAGGCGCAGCGCGGGCTCGGTGCGTTCGATCGGGCGAAACACGTCGCGCTCCGGCTCGGGCACGGGCGAGCTCACGGCGGGCGGAGCCGGAGGCTCGGTGACCGGTTGCGAGGCGCGAAAACGTTCCGAGTTGGATTGAATGATCGGCGCGGGCGGCACGCTCAGGCCGAACGGCAGCGGCGCGTGCGACGGGAAGCTGCCGGCCGACAGCGCATGCTCCGTCTCGGCGACGGCGCGTTTGTCGGCGAGCGCCGGGGATGCTTCGGGGGGCTCCACTGCTTCGGCGGGCACGGGTTCGGGCTTTTCGCTCTCCACGTCGACGACGCGCGCTCGCGAGCTCAAAAAGAGCCGCTTCAGGAAAACGCGGCGCGCCACGGCGACGAGCACGACGACGACCGACGACAGCAGCACGGCGCCGACGAAGGCTTCGAGCAGCGGCTTGTCGGAAAGGAGCGCGACGATGACGGAAATCAGTCCGGCGACGGCGACGGCGCCGGCCGCGCCGAGGCGGCCCCACAGCGGGATTCGGCTGCCGCTCACCTCGAGCGAATAGACGTTCGCGCAATCGATGCACCACTGCTCGGCGCCGACCTGATGTGCGGAACAGACGTGACCCGAGCAAACGGGACAGCGGCTACCGTGCGTGGCCTTGTTGCAGACCACGCAGACGAAATGTTTCGGAACCTCGGACATCGGCGCTTCGATCAGCGCCTCAGTCTGGGGGGACAGCGAGGCACGGAACGGCTCGGCCTTGGCGGCGAGCGAGGTGCGGGCCCGATGCTCGGGG
>DASUTR010000800.1:0-3514 GCA_036374535.1 Polyangiaceae bacterium | reverse complement strand
ATCGCGAGTGAGGGCCTCGATCCCGACGCTCTGCCCACCGAAGACACCCCCGAAAGCGCCGAGCTCCTCCGCCGCTTCGCCCGCCTCGCCGTCGGCTAACTCCGATCCGTACAGGTAGTCGCGGAGCGCCTACATGATGCGCGAGATGAAGCGTACGAGGGCGAGTCTCTCGTCCCAGCCAACGTTGCCGGCGACGCTCACGTGCTCGAGCAGCGGGGTCACGAGGGCGACATGCGGGTGGGAGCGGAGCTCGAGGGCCGCCCATTCGACTTCGGAGGGCGGGATCACGGAGTCGTGCGTTCCGTGCAGCAGGTACACGGGAGCTCCCACCGCGGCGAGGCGACCGCTCGGCGAGAGGGCGCGGAGCTCCGCGGTTTTCTCCGCCAGCACGGCGTCGAGATCGGCAGCGAGCGTTTGGACGCGACCCTTCTCGAGAAGCTGCCACAGCCGCTCGCTCTCCGCGGACTTTCGTGCGGCGGCGAGGCGGCGCGCGCCGGGGCGATCCTCTTTGAGCCACGCTTTGACGCCGGCTCGCATGAGCTCGAGATCGCTCGGAGGAACGAAGCGCTCGAGATGGCCGTAGAGGAGCACGACGAGTCCGTATTCGTGCGCCGCGACGGAGCGCGTTCCCGACGGGGTCTCGATGCGGTTTCGAACCAGGAAGCGCAGCACGCGCGGGAGATCGTGATGACCGCCGACGCTCGTGACGAAGGCGAGTCGGCCCCCGACCGCCGGGTCTGCCGCCGCGACCAGCGCGAGACCGCCGGCGAAGCTGAACCCGAGAAGGCCGACGCGTGGCCCCTCGACGTGATCGCTGCGGGACAGCGCATAGCGGACGGCGTCGCCGATCACCCCGACGCCGCTCGCCGTAATGCGATAATCCGCGAGCTCGTCGAGCGCGGGTGTGAGCACGACGTGCCCGCTGCGAGCGAGAGCTCGGGCGAACGGAACCAGGCGCCGTTCGTCGATGCCTTCGTGGTGAACGCCGTGCGCCACGACGATGGCTCGAGCCCTCGGGCGATCGGCGCGGAAGTACAGGCGTCCGCGAATCGGACCATTCCGCCCGGGAATGCGCACCTCTTCCTCGACGACGCGCGCGGCGGTCGAGCCGGCTTCGGGAGGGGCGGTGGAGAGCGCGCCCAGGAACTCGACGGCGCGGGCAAAGCGCGCGAACGGCCCCGCGGCGAGCGCGACGAACGCCGCGCCGAAAAGCGCGAAAAAGAGCCCGACGCTCGCTCGGGGCCCGCGCATGCCGTCGAGTGTGGCACCAACCGCGGGGCGCGCCGCCCGCGGCGCCAATCGACGGGAAACGGCGACGGTCTCGAGGATTGTCGCCTCGAACGAGAGACCGCGGCCGGCGGCGTGCTATGAGGCCGCGCCATGGGCTTTTCCTGCGGTATCGTGGGCCTGCCGAACGTCGGCAAGAGCACCCTCTTCAACGCGCTTTCGAGCGCCAAGGCCGAAGCGCAAAACTTTCCGTTTTGCACGATCGAGCCGAACGTCGGCATCGTCACCGTTCCCGACGAGCGCGTCGAGGCGCTCGCGAAGGTGTGTGATCCCGACCGTAAGGTCTACACGGCGATCCGTTTCGTCGACATCGCCGGGCTCGTGCGCGGAGCCTCGAAGGGAGAGGGGCTCGGCAACCAGTTCCTCTCGCACATTCGCGAGGTCGACGCGGTCGCGCACGTCGTGCGCTGCTTCACCGACGAGAACGTCACGCACGTCGAAGGGCGAGTGGATCCGGTTGCCGACATCGCGACCATCGACACCGAGCTCTGCCTGAAGGATCTCGAGACGGCCAACAAGCGCCTCGATCGCGCGCGCAAGGCCTCGAAGGGGCCCGATCCGGTCGAGAAGCTCGCCGCGGCCGTGTGCGAGCGGCTCGTGGCGCACCTCGACGCGGGCCGGCCGGCGCGCTCGTTCGCGCTCGACGACAAGGAGCGGCCGATCGTGCAGGAGCTCCAGCTGCTCACGCACAAGCCCGTGTTCTACGTCGCGAACGTCGACGAAACGTCGCTCGGCAAGCTCGACGAGAACCCGCACCTTGCCGCGCTCCGGAAATACGCTGCGGCCGAGGGCTCGCTCGTCGTGCCGATCTCGGCGGCGCTCGAGGCGCAGATCGCCGAGCTCGAGCCCGCCGAGCGCCCCGATTTCTTGAAGAGCGCAGGGCTCGACGAGCCGGGGCTCAACGCCGTCATCCGCACCGGCTACGACCTGCTCGGACTCATCACGTTTCTCACGGCCGGCAAGCAAGAGGTGCGCGCCTGGACGGTCCGCAAGGGCTCGACGGCGCCCCAGGCGGCCGGTGTGATCCACACGGACTTCGAGCGCGGCTTCATCAAGGCCGAGGTGATCTGGTGGGAGGACTACGTTGCGCTCGGCAGCGAAGCGAAGGCGCGCGAAGCCGGCAAGCTCGCGATCGAGGGTAAGGATTACGTGATGCGCGACGGCGACGTCGTGCATTTCCGCTTCAACGTGAGCTCGTAGCTCGTCGCGCGTCGGTCAGCGGCGGGCGTGGAAACGCGCGGCGACCTCGCCCAGCGTTTCGACCGGCGCGGGCCCGCCGAAGTAACCGACGAAACGAGCGCCCCACACCCCGAGCACCGCGACGAGCAGAGCAAGCGCTGCGCCGTAGCGCGTGCGGACGGAGAACCACTCGAGCCAACGCGAGCCCGGGCCCGCGGGGCCGCCGCGGACGTAGTCGAAGAGTGCGGTGCCGACGGCGTAGGCGAACACCGGCGTCAGCACGACGACGAGCGGATGGAAACGGAGCGCAGCGCCGAAGTCGCCGGAAAGGAGAGCGAGCGTCGCGCGCGTGAGCCCGCAGCCGGGGCACGGAATGCCGAAGAACAGAGCGGTCGGACACATCGGTGGTCCGACGGCCACGAACGCGGCCGCGCCCGCGATGAAACCGAGAGCGAGGAGAGCGCGGCGGGCTCGTGGGTCCATTCGAGGTTCCCGACGAGCCCGCGCGACCCGGGGGTCAGCGCTGCTGTCCGCCGCCCGCCGCTTGCCAGATCTCGTTCAGATCCGCGGGCAAGAAGTAGAGCCCGAGAAAGAAGTAGAGGATCGGGTGCGGCACCTGAGCGTTCGGCACGCCGGCCATCTGCTTGGCCTCGAGGATCTTCGCCGGGAGCTTCCAAACCGCGATCCAGTTCAGGATCGGGATGAGGAAGTGAATGAGGTTGATGTCGTCCTTGCCCCGGAAGGCGCGGAGCTCCTTCAGCATCGCCGCGCCCTCGATGAGCGCGTAGACGAAGCAGAGCATGCTGATGACGAGCACCATCACGGGGTTTCGGGTCTTGCCGACCGCACCGCGGCCGCCCGTCGCCGCGGCGACCATGGCGCCGCCGCCGGAGTAGGCGGGCGCCGGGGCTCCGTAGCCCTGGACCGCTGCCGGGGGAGCGAACCCGCCCTGCTGCGGCGACTGGCCGTAGGCGGGCGGAGGTCCGCCCGGGGGCGGACCACCGAAGCCCTGCGGAGAAGCGCCGTAACCGCCGCCGGGAGGCGGGAC
>DASUTR010000799.1:0-16346 GCA_036374535.1 Polyangiaceae bacterium | reverse complement strand
CCCGGCTCTCTGCCGCGCGCGGACGAAAGCATCGTTCAGGCAGGCGGACGCGCGCTCGGAGCGTTCCGCAACACGTACTACGATTTTCCGAACGAGAGTGATTTCGAAGGCAACCGCGTCTCGCTCAAGAACGCGCGCTGCGACACGATCGCCGACGTCGCGCGCGGTTTCTACGAAGCCGTGTGTGTCCAGGGCAGCGGCACGTTGCGTCGCGGCTCGACGGTGAGCTTCGCCAAGCGCGACTGCGCCTGCGCCGAGATCTGCCCTCGTACGGAGCAAAAGATCTGCTTCGACGAGCTCGACGCGAAGGATTTTCCCTGGGGCCGAGGAGCGACGGGCAGGCCGATCACGCCGCTCCTCACCGTCGCCGTCGATCCCGAAGTCATCCCCCTTGGAACGCCCTTCTACGTCCCCGAGCTCGACGGCTTGCCGCGCGATGCTCAGGGTACGTCGCGTCACGATGGCTGCTTCGTCGCGCAGGACAAAGGGCTCAAGGTGAAGGGTCGCCACGTGGACTTTTTCACCGGGCACACGTCGATCACGACGCTCTGGAACCGAATGGTTCCGAGCAACCGCGGCGTCACCGTCGTCGTCGAAACCCAGCGCTGCGCACGCAGCGCGCCCTGACTCGCCGGTCCCGCAAACGCGCGTCAGATGACGCTCGCGCGGCGCAAGAGCTCGGCGATGCGGCCCCACGCGTCGCCGCGGCCGAGCTGGAGCAGGTGGCCGCCGTGCCAGGTGGTGAGGGGAACTTGGAAGTGGCGGGCAAGGCGTTTGGCGTGCGAAAGCGGCGTGATGCGGTCGGCCTTTCCGCCGAGCACGAGCACGCGCTCGGGAGACACGAGCGGCGGACGCGCGAGCGGGCTTGCCACCGCGTAGGCGCGCTCGAGCAGCGCGTGCTCGCGCGCGCGAAGCTCGGGGGATTCCGAGAGGGAGCCCTGTTCGAACGCGAAATCGGCGAGCGACGCGAGCGGAATGATGGGGACGACGAAGTCGAGCTCCTCGACGGTGGCTGCGAGCGCCGCGGTGTACCCGCCGAGGCTCATGCCGATGACACCGACGGCGGGGTGCCCGTTTCTGCGGAGCCAGGCCGCAAGCTGCCGAATCTCGCCGACGATTTGGCGGAACCCTTCGTTCGCGACGCGCGGATCGCGCCCCGGAAACTCGGGTCGCCCCGTGCGCGCCGGATCGCCGCGACGGCCGTGGAACGGCAGTACGACCAGCGCGGAATCGACTCCGAGCGCGTCGAGGCGCCCGACGGGCCACACCCGCTCGTCGATCGCGAGGCGGCCCATGAGGTAGCCGTGCACGAGGATCGCGACGGGCCGCGGCGCGTCGCTGCGAAAGAGCCGGGCCGACGCCCATTGGTTCTCGAGCGTGCGGCCGTAGACCTCGCGCATCTCCGGCAGGAAGGGGACATAGCCCGAAGGCCAGGTGAGATCGGTGCGCCGCAGGCGACGGGAAAAGAAGCCCTGTTCGCGCGCTACGGGCGTAAGGGGGCTCGGGTCGGCGAAGTAGCCGCCGAGGTCGAGCGAACCGTAGCGTTCGACGAGCGCTTCGAGGAACGCGAGCCGAGCCTCCTTGCCCCAGTCGAGCGGCGCGTCGTCGTCCGCGGGAAGCCCGACGCGCACGGCGAGCGTTACCGCGCGATCGAAGCTCGCAGCCGCCTGCAGCACCAGGGCCTTCGCGATACCGAACATGAGCTCTATGCTTTGCCTTCCGGTAGCGCGCGGTCGTGCCAAAGCAAGAGCTCGAGGGTCCCGATTTCGCGCAAGAAGCGCTGATCGTGGGGTCCGGGAGGCACGGAGAGCGTCACGGTGAGCCCGCGCTTTTCGAGCTCCTTCGCGAGTTTTTCGTGCGCGGCGCGCCCCGGGTCGAAGCTCGACGTGCCGAGGCGAAGAGGCACGGTCCCCCGCGCCGCGAAGGCTCGCTCGATGCGTGCGGCGTACGCAGCGACCGACGGGACGCGAATGGCCGCCTGCAAGCTCCCGACACTCGCGAACACCTCGGGCTTGCGCAAGAACAGCTCGAGCGCGACGAAACCTCCGAGGGAAACGCCGTCGAGCCCGACCTTCGGCCGGGCGACGCCGAGCTCCTTCGCGAGCACGGGCAAGAGCCCTTCGACGAGCCAGGTCGCGTAACGATCGAGCACCTGCGCCGTGGGCCCGGCGCGAAACACGTTGGGCGTGAAGGGGCAGGCGACGGCCATGCCGCGGAACGGCGCACGCTCGAGCTCGCGGTCGAGCGCCCCGCGCCGCTCGTCCGTGAGGTAGGCGGCGTCGGTGAGCACGCGCCGAACGGGCGGGCGCCGGAGTCGAGCGTGCGCCTCGCAGAGCCCGTAGCGGTCCGGCCAGGCGGCGATTCCGAGCGCTTCGTTCGTCGTTTCGCCGAGCCCGTGGAGCAGCACGAGCACGCGCCCCGGACGTGCCCCGTCGCGTGGGACGAGGAGCCGGCACTTCCTGGCGAGCTTTTCGCCCGGAACGTCGAGAATGCGCTCGTCGAACCCTTCGCACGCGGCGGCGCTCGCCGGGGACGCGCCCGCGAGCGACGCGAAAAGCGCCGCGGCTCCGAGGCAGGCCTGTCGTCGTCCGAGCGTCACCAAAGGGAGTATAGCCGGGCGACTCGGGCCGTTATTTGGCGTTCCCGCCGCCGCACGGTATGAAATGGTCCCTTCGTCGAGGCTTTCATGACGCGCTGCCTTATTTCGTTGTCGATTTTCGCCGTGTTCGGTTGCTCCGGTTCACAGCCGGGGCCGGGAGCCGAAGAGTCCACGCTCCGCACGGAAGCGGCTTTTTGCGAGGCATGGGCGGAGGCCGTCTGTAGCGATCGGGCCGTGATGGCCTGTAGCAGCGAGCTCGACTCCTGCCTCGAGAATCAAGCGCAGGCCTGCCGGGCGCTCGTGCCGCCCGGTTACTCGGCCAAGCACGCGGAAGAGTGCTTGGAAGCCGTCGGCGACGCTTACGACGACGCCACGCTGACGACGGACGAGCTCGAGGTCGTCCTCAAGCTCGGCGGTGACTGCAAGCGGATCATCGACGGCGGGCAGGAGGAAGGCAGCGAATGCGTCGAATCGACCGACTGCGACGGCGTGAACGGCTTCGAGTGCGTGGTCCAGCCCGGACAGACGCTCGGCACCTGCGAGATCCCCGTCGAAGTCGGAGCCGGTCGCCGTTGTTCGACGCCCGGCGCGGTCTGCTCCGCCGACTTCTACTGCGACGGCACGAACTGCGTCGAACGACTGCCCGAGGGCGAGCCTTGCGACGGCGACGTGTGTGAAGTCGGGTTCCGCTGCGCGCTCGCGACGGGCGAGACCGAAACGACGTGCATCCCACAGCTCGCGCTCCGGCAACCGTGCACGAGCGACGACGAGTGCGCTTCGGGGCTATGCCTCGGCACGACGCGCCGCTGCGTCGACACGGTTCCGCTCACCTTCGAGAGCTCGTTCTGCGACGACTTCTGATGACCCGCGCTCGCTGGTTCCTCGTTGCCGTCGCCGCCGCCTGCGTCGCGTGCGAAAAAGACGCGCCCCGGCCGGCAGCCTCCTCCGCTCCCGCCGAGACCCCCACTGCCGTTCCCTCGAAACCGCCCGAGCCGGCGGCGCCGGGCCTCGCCGTCGACAAGAGCGGCGCGATGATCGGGTTCGAACGCGTGAGCCTCGACGCTCGCGATGCGCCGCAGAAGCTCCGCACCGAGCTCGAGCGCCACAAGCGCTTCTTCGAGGGACAGGACGCGAAGCTGCCCGTCGAGCGCAAGGTGAAGCCCGCGTGGGTGAGCATGATGGTCGAGGCGCTCGGCGCCGTGGGCGCGGCTCGCGCGCTCGTTCGCACCGAAACGCGCGCCGACTTCCCCGGTGAAGTCGGGTTCGTGCCGCTCGCAAAGGCGAAAACCGCACCCGCGTGCAGCGTCGTCATGATGATCCTCGAAGATCGCGGGACGGCGGTGTGGAAGCTCGGCGGCGGCGTTGCCGGCAAGCGCGGCAAGGGCATGGCGGGCCCCGATCTCACGCTCACGGGCGAAACGGTCGAACGCTACGCCAAGGGCTGCTCGGCGAGCACGGTCGGCTTCGTCGCGGGCGCCGAGGGCGTCGAGTGGGGGCTCGTGTTCGATCTGGCCGCTTCGACGCGGCGCCTGCCGAAGGCTTACTTCACGGATCTCGCCGTGCTCGGCGAGCCTCCCGTCGCCGGGCGGCCCGTCGCGCTTCCCTGAACCCGGGCCCGAAGGTCAGCCGACGAGCTCGAGCACTTGCTCGACGTCTTCGGTGCTGAACGGCTTGTCGAGCTGGACACCGCGGTAACCCGCCAAAAACTCTTCCGCCCAGCGCGCGCAGGCTCCGCCGGTCATCAGCACGAAGCGCGCCGCGAGCTTCGGGTGCGTGCGGGCCACTGCTTCGTACACGGCCTGCCCCGTCACCTCGGGCATGTCGAGATCACAGAGCACGAGATCGAAGTCCGAATCCGCGTCGAGACGCGCGAGCGCTTCTTGTCCGTTGCCGAGGACGACGACGTCGTGTCGTTCCTCGAGCATGAAGCTCAGTGTGCGTCCGAGCAGCGGCTCGTCGTCGATGACGAGAATGCGCGCGCGTCTCGCGATCTCGGTCTCGCTACGGGTGCGTACGCGACTTTCTTCGCCGCGGGTGCGTGTGGAAACCCTCAGGCTCTCGCTGGTAGACATGGCCCCTCGACAGGTTCCATTCTTAGCATGGTTCTTTCTCGCTCGCGACGGCGGGAGACGCGCGGGCGCTAGGCCCGTCCTGCGCGTCCGGGGCGCAGAAAAGCCCGCGACCGTGGTTAGAGTCTTCGGGCCGTTAAACCTTCACGGGGCCGGCCCGCGGGTCGAGGTGGCGGGATTTTCCGCCGAAAACGCCGCCCTCTGCGCAACGGGCGCCGGTAGTACTAAGAGTTCCGTCGTGGCTGCCCGCAAGAAACGCCGCGCAACGCCCGCTCCCGCCCCGCGGGGCGCCGGATCGCCTTCGAGCTCGAGCGACGTCGACAACGAATCCGAGGGCGACGCGGAGCCCGAGGACGAGGAATCGTTCGCTCAGACGAGCGTCGGCTTCGCCGATTCGGGTCTCGACGCGGAAGAGGCCGAGGACGACGGCGGAGGAATCGACGGCTCGGATTCGAGCCGCGACGCGGAGGAAGCGGAAGAGCGCGAACCCGACTCCGACGCGTTCGAGGACTCCGACGGGCCCGAGTCGCGTGCCGGAAGCGGCGCCGGATCCATCGCTCGCTACGACACGCTCGAAACGTACATGCGCGAGGTGCAGCGCCACCCGCTGCTCTCGCCGGAGGACGAGCATCGCCTCGCCGTCGAGTACTCGAAGACGGGCAGCGTCGATCTGGCCGCGCGTCTCGTGACGGCGAACCTCAGGCTCGTCGTCAAGATCGCCTACGAGTACCGCCGCGCATACCGGAACATCATGGACCTGGTCCAGGAGGGGAACATCGGTCTCATGCAGGCGGTAAAGCGCTACGATCCGTATCGTGGCGTGAAGCTCTCGAGCTACGCGGCGTGGTGGATTCGCGCGTACATGCTGCGCTTCATCCTCAACAATTGGCGCCTCGTGAAGATCGGCACGACCCAGGCTCAGCGCCGCCTGTTCTTCAACCTGAGCAAGGAAAAAGCCAAGCTCACGGCGATGGGCATCGAGCCCACGTCCGAAGAGATCGCCAAGCGCCTGAACGTCGACGAGTCCGAGGTCGTCGAGATGGATCGCCGCCTCGCGCGTTCCGACGCTTCGCTCGACGCGCCGGTCAAGGACGGTGAGGCGCGCGGAGCGACGCGGCTCGAGCTCCTGCCGTCGAGCGGAGATGCTCCCGACACCGTCGCCGAGAGCGCCGAGCTCGAAGAGCTCTTGAAGGTGCAGCTCGACGAGTTCCGAAAAACACTCAGCGGCAAGGACATCGCCATCTTCGACAAGCGTCTCGTCGCCGACGAGCCGCTCACGCTCCAGGAGCTCGGCGACGAATTCGGCGTCTCGCGCGAGCGCGTGCGCCAGCTCGAGGCGCGACTCACCGGCAAGCTCCGCGAATACCTCAAAAAGACGCTCGGCGACGCCGTCGGCGTCGGCTGACTCCGCGGGCCGCCGCGTGCGAACGCTCTACGTCGTCGGAACGCCCATCGGCAACCTCGGCGATTTGAGCGCGCGCGTCCGAGAGGTGCTGGCGTCCTGCTCGCGCGTTTTCGCCGAGGACACCCGCCGCACGAAGGCGCTCCTCGCGCACCTCGGCATTTCGGGCAAGCCCGTGCTGCGCTTCGACGCGCACGCGACGCCGGCGCGGAGCGCGAGCCTGATCGCCGACCTTGCTCCGGGCGACTCGGCTGCGCTCGTTACCGACGCGGGCATGCCCGGCGTGAGCGACCCCGGAGCCGAGCTCGTGCGGGCGGCGGCGCGCGAGGGCGTTCGAATCGTGCCCGTGCCCGGACCGAGCGCGGTGACCGCGGCGCTCGCCGCCTCGGGGCTCGTCGGCGGGCCCTTTTCGTTCCTTGCGTTCCTCCCGCGCCAGGGCAAGAAGCGCCGCGCCGCGCTCGAGCGCATCGCGAGCGCGGAAGAGCCCGTCGTGCTCTTCGAGGCGCCCTCGCGCATCGCCGACACGCTCCGGGAGCTCGCCGCGCTCGAGCCCGAGCGCCCGGCCGCGCTCTGCCGCGAGCTCACGAAGCTCCACGAAGAGGTGATCCACGCGAGCCTCGGGGAGCTCGCCGCGCTCGAGCGCGAGTGGCTCGGCGAAATCACGCTGGTCGTGTCCGCGGGCTCGCCGCGGGCGAAACCGGAGTCCGCCGACCCCGCCGACGTCGATCGCGAGATCGCCGAACGTCTCGCCAAGGGCGCGCACCCGCGCGATCTCTCGAGTGAGCTCGCGCGCCGCCTGGGTGTTCCACGTCGAACGGCGTACCAGCGCGTGCTCGCGATCAAGAACGGCTGAACCGCTAGAACGCTTCGC
This sequence comes from Polyangiaceae bacterium, assembly GCA_036374535.1. Classification (GTDB taxonomy): domain Bacteria; phylum Myxococcota_A; class Polyangia; order Polyangiales; family Polyangiaceae; genus PMG-095. Next base: position 9,405 of record DASUTR010000799.1, on the reverse strand, counting down.
GCGCGGTGAAGTAAACTCCCCAGGTGCCGATCCCGAAGCCGGCGTCGAGCCGCAGGTTCAAGCGCTCTTCGTCGCTCAACGAGAAGCGCCCGCCGCCGCCGACGGCCCAACGGATGGGCTCGTGCAAGAGATCGCCCACGTTCCGCGCGACTTCGCCGGCTCCGGCGAACGCGACGCCGCTGAATTTCCAGTAGACGGGATAGCGGTACTCGGCCTCGATCGCCGCGAGTGTCTCGTCGCGATAGCGGCCGTAGTAGTAGCCGCGCAGCATCTCGTCGCCGCCGAGCATCGCGAGGTGGTAGTAGGGCACGTTGCCGCCCTGGATCTCGCCGTAGAAGCGCGTCCCGATCGCGTGGCTTTTCCCGAGATCGAAGAACTGCCGCGCCTCGATCACGAACTTCCGAAAGGTGTATTCGCTGAGGGGCGGACCGAACCAGAGAAAGCTCGACGAGAGCAGCGTGCCCGAGTGCGCGTTCACCGTGCTGTCGCGCGTGTCGTACAGCGCCGACGGACCGAGACCGGTCGTGATGCCGCCCTCTTCGCCGATGAACGACTCCTCGGCGAAGATGCCGTCCTCGCCGTAAGTGGCGTGGTAATCCATCACGTCGAGCGCGAGGCCGGCCCACAGGGGACCGAGGAAGCGATAGTGGCTGGTGCCTTTGAGGCGAAAGCGCTGGCGCGTGTAGCGCTCCTCGTCTTCGTCCTGCGTGTGGGGGCCGACTCCCCAAAAGCTGTCGGGAAAATATTGGAACTCGAGTTTTCCGAACAGGCGGAGGGCACCCGAGAAGAAATAGAAATCGGGATGCGCTTCGAGAATCGCCTGGCGTCGCGTGGTTCCGATCGCGAAGAACCCGAAGCTCGAGACGGGCTCCTTCCGCTCGGGCGGCGGCCGGAAGAAGCGCACGAAGAGCGCGCCGAACCCGACGTGCGTCTCGGGGGTGTACATGAGCAAGGGCACGATGACGTTCGTCGGCGCGTCTTTCGCCGGAGCGACGGGCTTGTCGAGCCCGTCCGTCTTCGCTTGCGCGCCGAGCTCGGGTTCGGACTGCGGCGCCATTCCCGACTGCGCGACGGCCGTGCGTCCGAGGCCCGAGAGTCCGAGCCAGAGCCCGAACGAAAACCCGCGCGCGAGACCCATGGGGGCAAGGAGCCTGCCCACGCCCGGTCCGATTGACCAGCGCCGGCCGCAGCGGCCCTGCCCGCCGGCTCCGAACCCGGCATCGAGGAAGCTCGCCGGGTTCCTCGGCCTTTCGGCCGACTCGCCGCACCGGGCGGCAGCAGTGCTAAAAGGCCCGCCGTGTTCGAGGCGCTCACCCGAGGTTTCCGCGAAGCGCAAAACCGTCTTTCGGGGCTCACGGAGCTCACACCGAAAAACGTTTCTACGGCGCTGAACGAAGTTCGTCTGTCCCTGCTCGAAGCCGACGTCGAGCTCGGGGTCGTGAAAGGCTTTCTGGAGCGAGTCGAGCAGAAGGCCGTGGGCCAGACGGTCCAAACTCGCGTGCGCCACGGCGGTGAGACCCATCGCGTGAGCGCGGGCGAAAAATTCGTCTCCGTCTGTCACGACGAGCTCGTCGCCATGATGAGCTTCGAGGGCGAACCGCTGACGCTCGCAGCGGGCGGCGCCACCGGCATCATGATGGTGGGGCTGCAGGGATCGGGAAAGACGACGACCGCCGCCAAGCTCGCGCGCTATCTGCTCAAGCAGGACAAGAAGCCGCTGCTCGTCGCCGCGGACATGCAGCGGCCCGCAGCCGTCGAGCAACTCCAGGTGCTCGGAAGTCAGATCGACGTCCCCGTGTTCAACCTGCCGGGCGAGTCACCGCTCGACATCTGCCGCGCCGCCCCGGCGGAAGCCGCGCGGCTCGGCTGCGATGTCGTCGTCTACGACACCGCGGGGCGCCTCGCGATCGACGAGCCGCTGATGCAGGAGCTTTCGGCGATCAAGAACGCCGTGACGCCGCAGAACATCTTGCTCGTCGTGGACGCCATGATCGGCCAGGACGCCGTGAAAACGGCGAAGAGCTTCAACGAGCGGCTCGGAATCAGCGGCGTGGTGCTCACGAAGCTCGACGGCGACGCGCGCGGGGGCGCGGCGCTCAGCGTGAAGGAAGTCACGGGCGCGCCCATCGTCTTCGTCGGCATGGGTGAGACGACGGACAAGCTCGAGCCGTTTCGCGCCGAGGGCATGGCGAGCCGCGTGCTCGGCATGGGCGACGTCGTCGGCCTGATTCAGGATTTCGAGCAGGTCGTCGATCAGAAGAAAGCGGAAGAAGACGCTCGTCGCATGATGAGCGGAAAATTCACGCTCGACGACTTCTTGAATCAAGTGCGCATGCTGCAGAAGATGGGCTCGCTCTCCGATCTCGTGGAGAAGATCCCGGGGCTCGGCAACATGGTGCCGCCGGGCGCGGCGGCGAACCTCGACGACGGCGAGCTCGTGCGTATCGAAGCCATGATTCAATCGATGACGCTTTCCGAGCGCGACGATCCGAACGCGCTCGTGCGCGAGCCGTCGCGCGTCAAGCGCATCGCCAAGGGCTCGGGTCAGCCCCCCGAGGCGGTGAGCGAGCTCGTCCAGAAGTTCCTGTTCATGCGCCAGATGATGGGCGGGTTCGGCCAGGACCTCGGCTTCCTCGGCAACATTCCGGGCCTGAAAAACATGGCCATGGCGAAGAACCTGAAGAAGGCCATGCAAGGCGGCGGGTTTCCGGGGTTTCCCGGGATGGGCTTCCCAGGTATGGGTTTGCCCGGCATGGGCATGCCGGGAGGAGCCTCGGCGCCCGAGCCCGTGAAGATGCGGGTTCTTTCCAAGGCGGAGAAGAACGCGCGCAAGAATCAGCGCAAGCGCGAGCGCGACGCACGCAAGAAAGGCAAGAAGCGATGAAGCATTACGGAACGTCGGTCGCCCTCCTGGGCGCGCTCGCCTTCGCGTGCGCATCGCCGCCTTCGACGGGCTCCGAAAAGATCGACCCCGAGTTCCAGGCGCTCGCGCTGCCCTCCGTTCCAACGGACGTAGCGACCCGGACGTTCGTCGACTTCGGCGGCAAAGTGCATCTCGTCGGCTGGGAGGTCTCGCCCGCCGGCTTCGCCGCGCCCGGGTCGAACGTATCGCTCAAGCTCTACTGGCGCGCCGTGAAGCAGGTTCCGGCCTGCTACCGGCTGTACACGAACTTCACGGGACCCGACGGGAAGAGCCACGCGTTCGACGACGTGGGGCCGCTCCGCGCGTCCACCGAAAGCGAGACGGGGAAGGTTCCGCGCTTTCCCCCGAGCGCGTGGACCCCAGGTACGATCTACGTCGACGAGCAGCGCCTGACGGTGCCCCAAGTCGACGTCCCGGAGCTCACTCTGTCGGTCGGCGTATCCTGTCCGTCCTTCGAAATGGAGGACGGAAAGCTCGAGAGGGCGGGCGAGTTCAAGCTCGGAGTCCTGAGCGGCGTCTCCGACGGGAAAGACGGCGCTTTGGTCGCGCGCTTCAAGACGGGTGTGAAGCGCGGAGACAAGGCAAAGGACAAGGATGGGCGGCGCCGTCCCGGTGTACGGCCGGGCTCCGAGCGTCGTCTTGGTGAGCCTCTCGGTCGTGGGCCGATGGGGAGGGTGCCCGGGTCGGAAAGGGAGAATCCAAAATGATCGTGCGCTTCATGGTTGCGCTTTTCACGCTTTGTTTGGTGATTGGCTGTTCGAAGGACGACGCTTCGCGAAAGCGTCTCAAGGGCTACATCCTGGACAAGGAGCCCAGGATCGAAAAGAAGCTGAACGTCGACTTCGACGGCAAGCTCGAGCTCCTCGGCTACAAGTTCAACACGAAGAGCCCGAAGCCCGACAAGAAGGTCAAGCTCACCTTGTACTGGCGGGTCAAGCAGAAGCTCGACGAGGACATGCGCCTCACGACGCACGTGCTCGACGCCTCGGGTGAACGCCTCGTGTCGCTCGACGATCGCGGGCCTCTTCGCGAAAAGAAAGGCGGCAAGCGCACGTTGCCCCTTTCGGCGTGGGAACCGGGCAAGATTTACGTGGACGAGCAGCCCTTCAAGTTCCCCTCGAAGGTGAAGACGGATCGTTTCCAGATCGTCGCCGGCGTGTACAAGGGCAAGGAGCGCGTGGCCATCAAATCCGGGCCCAAGGACGCGCAGAACCGCGTCGTCGTCGTCAACATGCCCTTCAGCCGCTCGTCCGAGTCGAAGTCGAAGACGCCCAAGTTCCCGAGCGTGCGGGTGAGCAAGCTCGACGCCAAGGCGAAGATCAAGGTCGACGGCAAGCTCGACGAGCCCGAGTGGGAAACCGCCGCTCGAATCGGTCCCTTCGTCGACGTCGCGACGGGGCAGCCGAACAAGACCTTCCCCGTAAACGGTCGTGCCAAGCTGCTCTGGAACGAGCAAAACCTCTACGTCGGCTTCGAAGTCGAGGACAAGGACGTGGTCGGCGGCTTCCCGAAGACCGCCAAGGATCCCCATCTCTGGACGAAGGACACCGTCGAGATCATGGCGGACCCGGACGGCGACGGGGACAATCAGGACTACTACGAGATCCAGGTCGGGCCCCAGAACCTCGTGTTCGATTCCCAGTTCGACAAGTACAACGAGCCGAAGACCGAGCCGGACGGCCCGTTCGGACACCAGGATTGGTCGTCGGCGCTGAAGAGTGCCGTGGTCGTCGACGGAACGCTCGACAAGCCCGGCGACGAAGACAAGGGCTACGTCGTCGAGCTCGCGATCCCGTGGAAGAGCTTCTCGAAGGCGAAACAGGTTCCGCCCCGGCACGGCGACAACTGGCGCATGAACTTCTACGCGATGCAGGAAAACTCCGGCGTCGCGTGGTCGCCCATCTTGGGGCAGGGGAACTTTCACAAGGCGTCGCGCTTCGGCAAGGTGAGCTTCGTCGACCCGGCCGCGGTTCCCGACGCCGGCGCGACCGACGCCGGCGCGACCGACGCCGGTGCTGCGCCCGCCCTCTCCGCGAGTGGCGCGCGGCGCCCGTTCTCGCCCGCCCCCAGGGCCGCACCCGCGGCTTCGGCACCGTGAACGCCGAGGTCCGGCGCGCGCTTCAAAGCTTGTAGCGGCGCACCATCTCGCCCTGGAGATCGGTGCACTTCGAGGCGAGCTCGCGTGCGCGCTCGAGCTCGGCCTTGACGGCGTCGAGGGCGGCGGCGTCCGCCGCGGCATCGCGCTTCGCAACGTCGGCGAGGTGCGTGAGCGAATCGACGTGGAGCTCGTAGGCCGCGAGGCAAGCGCTTCGCACCGCACATACGTCCGCCGTTTCACACGGCGTCGCCCGCAGCGCGGCGAGGAGCTCGCGCTTCTGGGCGTTGTCGGCGTCGCGAAGCCCCGTGACGGCGCGGCTCACGACGGCGGCTTCCGACTTTTCGGATGAAGCGCTGGGGCACCCGCTCGCGAGGAGCAAGGCACCGAACGCGCCGAAGCGTGTCGCGGCGAGGGGCAACGTTCGAACGCTACTCCGACGGGCGCGGCGGAGGACCCATCTGGACGCGCTCGCCGACGTAGGCGCCGATCAGCGTGAAGAGAATGCCGAGCGCGGAGAGGAGCGCGTACATGAACGCCGGCATCGTCTTTACCGTCTGCCCGGAATAGAGAAAGAGCACCGTCGGAATCGCCACCAAGAACACGGCGACCATCGGTTCGATGAAGGTGCGGCCGGGCGACACCAGGCCGATCAGCATCCCGCCGAAGAACCAGACGGGAATCGAGATCAGCATGCCCGCGGAGCCCTCGAAGTCGAACGCGGGCACGACCATGGGCAGCCCCATGACGAACGCGGCCGTCGTGACCGACATGATCGCGATGGACACCATGAACCAGGTGACGCTGAAGCTCTCCTGCTGGTAGCGGCGATCGAGCTCCTCTTTCTGCGTGAGCGAGCGCTTCACGTCCTCGACGCGAGCGCCGCACGAGACGCAGCGGTTGTTCGCGAGGGGAGGCGTGTTGGCAAACCCGCACGATTGGCAAACGATTTTCTTCGTGGGCGAGGCCATCTCGAGAACAAAGCTAGCCTGCCTTTCGCCAAATGTCGTCGTCGTTCTCGAGCTCGCCGGCGAGGCGCCACGGGGCCGGTTTTGCGCTCATTGGAACCAGTTGGGGTAGGCTGGTGTCGGACCTTTCGAGATGACCCAGCCGGAGAGCGAGAACGAGAGTCCGGCCGACACCGAGCTCGCGGAGCTGCCTGCGCCCAGGAGACCGTGGCGCGGGACGACGCTCTTGGTTTTGTGGCTCGGAGCCGCCGGCTCGCTGTGGCTCGCGGTCTCGATGCTGCCGGACGTCGCCTACGCGCTCCGGGGCGGCGACCCCGTCGAGCTCGGCGAGTTCGGCAACAAACCCTTGCCGCCCAAGCTCGCGAATCGCTGGGTCCAGGGAGAGGGCGAGCTCTCGGTCTCGAAGGCGATCCGTTACCGGCGGCCGCTCGAGAGTGACTCGTATCGGCTGGCCGCGCTGTCCGAAAATCCACGGCTCTGGATCCAGGTGCGCGTGCCCCGGAACGACGAAGGGCCGCGCTTCGTTCCGCCGGCGTCGTTCGTCGGCCGGCTCGTTCCCATCGGCGAGCTCGGGGTACGCCACGGCGCATTGCCCGGTGCGCTGGCGAAAGCCGGGTTGGGTCCGCCCGGCGACGACGCGTGGGTCCTCTTGGACGGCGAATCGCCGCAGGGGCTCCGCTGGGTGCTCGGGTTGCTCGTGCTCTTGCTCGCCTTCGCCGCGTTCAACGTCGTGGGACTCTTGCGGCTCCTGCGCCCCATCTCGCCCGCGACCGGTCGCGCTCGGTGACGCGCTCGGTCGTCGTCGTCGGGGGTGGAATCATGGGCTGCGCGTGCGCGTGGGAGCTCGCGCGCCACGGCCATTCCGTGGTGCTTTTCGAACGTAGCGTTCCCGGCGCCGAGGCCTCGAGCGCCGCCGCCGGCATTCTCGGCGCGAGCGTGGAACATCACGAGGAAGGGCCGCTCGCGCGGCTCGCCCGCGAGAGCCGGCGGCTCTATCCACGTTTCGTGCGCGAGCTCGTTCGCCGCACCGGCATCGACCCCGAGTTCCGCGAGTGCGGGGTTCTCGAGGTCGCCTTCCGCCGCTCGTCGCGCCGAGCTCCACGCGCTCGCGGCGCCCCGCGCACGCTCGGCCGCTCGGCGCTCCTTCGACTCGAGCCTGCGCTGTCCGAGCGGCTCGCTTCCGGTGTTCTCCACGCCGGCGACGCGCGCGTCGAGCCTCGCTCGCTGCTCCGCGCTCTGCGCATCGCGGCGGGACGGGACGGAGTCGTCTTTCGCACGGGCGCGTACGTGCGTCGCGTCGTCATTCGAGGCGAGCGCGCCGTCGGCATCGCGCTCGACGATGGCGAAATCGTGCCCGCGCGTCACGTCGTGATCGCTGCGGGAAGCTGGACGACGCTCGTCGAAGGCACGGGTCTTCCCGCAGGCGCCGTCGTTCCGGCGCGCGGGCAGATCGTCGAGATCGAAACCCCGGAACCCTTGCTGTCGCGCGTCGTGTTCGGGCCGGGCGCGTACCTCGTGCCTCGCGACGACGGCCGCGTGCTCGTCGGTTCCACGCTCGAGTTCGTGGGTTACCGGCGCGAGGTCACCGCGGGTGCCGTACGCGACCTCCTCGGCGCCGCGATCCGGCTCGTCCCGGCGCTCGCGAGCGCCGAGTTTCGGACGAGCTGGTCGAGCTTTCGCCCGTACACGACGAGCGAGCGCCCCCTCATCGGTGCGACCTCCGTGCCCGGCCTCGTGCTCGCGACGGGTCACTACCGGAACGGCATCCTGCTCGCGCCCGTCACGGCCCGCGTCGTCGCCGCCGTCGTGCGGGGCGTGCGTCCGCCCGTGCCCCTCTCACCGTTCCGTCCCGAGCCGCGCTAGACTCCGCGATTCCAGTGGCGCTGAATCTCGGTGTTCTCGTCTCCGGCAACGGAACGAACCTCCAGGCCATCCTCGACGCGGTCGTCGGGGGTGCTCTCGACGCGCGCGTTCGCTGCGTGGTCTCGAACAAGAGCGACGCGTTCGCCCTCGAGCGCGCCCGGCGAGCGGGTGTTCCCTGCCTGGCCATTTCGCACAAGGCGTATGCGACGCGTGAAGCGTTCGACGAGGCGGTGCTTGCCGCGCTGCGCGAGCACGGGGTCGAGTGGGTGGTGCTTGCCGGTTTCATGCGCGTGCTCACGCCGGGCTTCTTGCGCGCCTGGGGCGGCCGGGTCGTGAACGTTCACCCCGCGCTCTTGCCGTCGTTTCCGGGCGTGAACGCCGTCGCGCAAGCGCTCGCGTACGGCGTGAAGGTCACGGGCTGTACCGTCCACTTCGTCGACGAGGGCGTCGACTCGGGGCCCATCATCGCGCAGCGCGCCGTGCCCGTCGTCGACGGCGACGACGTGGAGTCGCTCGCCGCGCGCGTTCACGTCGCCGAGCACGAGCTGTTCGTCTCCGTGCTCGCGGAGATCGCCGCCGGTCGTGTCGTGCCGGGCGCTCCGCGGGGAGGAAAAGCGTGAGCTCGCGCTTCTACGACGCAGTCGTGCTCGGTCGTTCGCTCGGCGCGCTCACGACGGCAGCGCTGCTCGCACGCCGCGACTTCCGCGTGCTCGTGCTCGGACAGGGCGCGCGGTCGCCGACCTATCGTTTCGAGCAGCGCGCGCTCGGGCGCCGGGTGTTTTCGCTGCTCTTCGGCGCCTCGCCGCTCTTCGGTCGCGTGCTCACCGAACTCGCTCAAACGCCGCAATGGAAGCGCCGGGCCGAGCCGCTCGATCCCATGTTCGCGGTGCTCGGCCCCGAGCATCGGCTCGAGCTGCCGCCCGACGTGGAGATTTTTTCGCGCGAGGTCGAGCGCGAGTTCCCCGAGGTGCGGCAAATCGTCGACGAGCTCTACCACTCGATCGCGGCGGCGAACGGCGCCGTCGACGCGGCGTTCGAGCACGACGGCATCTGGCCTCCGGGCACGCTCTGGGAGCGGCTCGGCACGGGGCACGCGGCGTCGTCACTCCCGTTCGAGCGCGGAGAGCGCGCGCCCGCCCTGCTCGCCAAGTTTCCGAGCGGGCACCCGTATCGTGACATCGCGAGCGTGCCAGTCGCGTTCGCGACGTACCTCGGCGTGCCGCTCGGCGAGCTTCCGGCGCTCGCTTTCGCGAGGCTTCACGGCGCCTGGACGCGCGGCATCCTCGCGTTGCGCGGCGGCGAGGACGAGCTCGCCGATTTCCTCGTCGAGCGCATCGAGGCGCTCGGCGGCACCTGCCTGCTCGATCGCCGCGCCGAATCGCTCGTCGTGCGGCAAGGGCGCGCCGCCGGCGTCGTGCTCGACGGCGCGGAAGAGGCGACGGGCGCGAGCGTGGTCGTGAGCGCCGAATCCGGCGAGAAGCTCGCGGAGCTCTCGAAGGGCGCCGGGATCACGCGCGCGGCCGAGCGCGATTGGCCGCGCCTGTCGCCGGAGGCGG